>NZ_JAAGNZ010000003.1:300000-428709 GCF_010747415.1 Spirosoma agri
AGGGCGGCAAGCTTACCTAACCAATGACACGCCCAGTTTTCGGCTCTTCATAAAGAGCTCCAATCCAGCCCACCTTGTCGATTCACGACAAACTCAACCGAGTCAGACTTTCAGGGCCCTGCTTCAAAACGACAAATGAACCATTATCGATCGAAAGCTTCCACCCTAAGTTTTTTGAGGTAAAGAGCGTATCTATCGATAGCATTACCGTTTAGAATGGCGGTGGTGCCCTACCGAAACTGTAGCGTGCTTTTAGACTCGTCAAACTACTGATGTTGGTCGTACCGAATTTACACCATATACTGCCGTAAACTGCTTACGTTCGTCATCGAGATCCCAAGTTTCCGGTTTGGCTGAGCCATGCTCCAGCTTAGTCCAACCCCTATTAATCACCAATTTTACCAACCAGCAAAGAACTTTACGGCTATGGTTTACCAGCACCGGGTAGAGCTGGATTGACGCAACAGTTTGGAGGTTGGCTCTAACAGGACTTTACTGCCGTACGAGCGGCAATAGCTACGGAGTGGCGTAATGGCTACTGTCACGCGATCAAACCGAGGGTCAATCTGGCTACCGGTGCAGTACCCAGCGTCAGGCTCACTAAGCGGCAGATGGTACAGACGAGTCAAACTGGCCCTGTTGCGTCAACGAGTACGTTATGAGTGCTGAACTACACAACGTGCGCAAGAATTTTGCTTATGGAAGGGGGTACAACGAGTCCCGCGAATAGGTTAGCGTATTTTATAAGGCAAGGGACAGGTTGCTCTGTAGATTTTACGTCTACCGAATGTTGGTTCTACATTTGTAAAACGATCGCCTGTAGACAAGTCACGAGCCAGAGCGAGATAGTGATGCATGAGCTATCATTTCGAGACACGTTCACTATATTCTTTACTGATGAGTATAATAAAAAACGCCTTTTTCGGCAAAATGGGCGTTTCAAGATGCAGCTATGCACGTTATGGCTGGCCGGCTACACGTTTAAAGTCCGTAATGGTCTTTCCGTCATACCGATACACGCCACTCTCAGATCCCAAAGCGCCAAACCAAATACGTCCATCGGTAGCTTCCAAAATCCCACAAAGCATTCCCGGTCCTTTGATCGTCATTATCTCGGTTACAGTGGGCTTTTTAGTATACAGAGACTTTTGGTCATAACGGGAAAGAGCCCAAACCTTTCCATTAGGCGGATTTATGCTGCCAGTAGTCCAGATGTTTCCTTTTTTATCTTCGATTATGAACGAGGCACCTCGCTTCGATACTCTAGTAAATGTGCTGCCATCATAGCGCCAGAGACCCTCTTCAGTGAACAAAACGTTGCCTTTTCTAGCGTTGATTATTGACCCCCCAAACCAAACGTTACTCTTTCTGTCTTCGATGATCGACCAAACGTTGTAGAAGGCTTTACCGTCTTTATTGGTGAGCGTGGTAAATGTTGTTCCATCGTAAACGCTTAAATAACCCCTTGTACCAAACCAGAATTTTCCGGTCTTGTCTTCCATAATCGTGTTGATATCATTATTGGGCAGTCCGTCTTTGGTCGTAAAAGTTCGGAACGATTGCCCAACTCTCTGTCTGGGATCATAACGGCTTACTCCTCCTCCGGTACCGAACCAAATTATACCGGCTTTATCTTCATAAATAGGCCCAACCCCGTTACTGGCAAGTCCATTCCTGGTTGTAAACTGGTGAACGGATTTTCCAACGTACTGATAAACCCCTGAATCGGTAGTAGTAAACCAAAGGTTTCCGCGTTGATCTTCCAGAACATCCCAGAATCGGCGTGGACCTAGTTTACTACTTGTGAGATTAGTAAACGATTTTCCATCGTACCGAAGAACACCACCTCGTGATGCAGCGATCAAGATGGTACCCTTTCTGCCCTGCTTTATATTGCGAACCATTGTGTTAGGCCCATAGGAAGTGACCGTGTCTTTGGTTTCGGCCTTGGCTCTGTGATTGTGTACTTCTTTCTGGTTTTGTCCACAGGAAGTGAGAAAAACAGCCAGTGAGAACAAAGTATATACACAGGAGTGGTTCTTCATTTTTCTTTTTTAGTAGCGGCTTCTGTATCCATTTATTTCCAGCCCGGCTCAAACCTAGCGGGTGACGATGTTAAACGGGTCAATCGCTTGTAAAAAAGTGTTAACGAATTGTAAAACGTGTAATTTAGCAACTGCAAGGGCCTGTTTTTGGTCGATGAGACACGTAATCCTTACCCTATTGCTCCTGCTGGTCAGGGAAAGGGGTTGGTGACCAGGTAGAAAATCGGTCCTGAGGTATTACAGGATTGGGTGATTCTACGTCCTGGATATTGCCAATGAGCAGGTGAATGGATGGATTGAGAAAGTCTTGGCTGGTGCTCATCCAAGTGAAGTAAACAGGATTAACAGTTTCTCTAAGCCTTCAGGGGAATGCATCCAGGCGGTGTTGTCCATCGTGTCTTTGCCTACTTCGGCAAATCGGACAAACAGCTGCTTTTCATAGTAAGCAATAGCCGATTTTATATCCACGAACTGGTCACTGGTTAGACAGTCACTCAACTGTAAGGCATCCAGCATGGCCATGTTGACGCCTTCACCCGCGTAGGGTGGCATCACGTGGGCCGCATCACCGAGCAGCGTTATGTTGGATTTCGCTTCCCAGGATTGGTCTAAGGGCATGCAATATTGCGGACGTACCACGAGCGGTAAACTGGCGTGTTCAAACAACTCAAGCCATAGGGTGTCCCAACCGGTATAATCGCGTTTAAACCAGGCCAGCACCTGCTCCCGATCCTTGAAATCAATACCGCTTTCGTTGGCCCAGTTGACCGCGGCTTTCCAACCCAGATAAAAGTCTAAACTCCCGTCACCTTTAGCGCTGATGCTTATTGTTTTTGAATCGCTGAGTGCCATGATTTTTCCCCCTTTCAGCAAGGTGTGAATTTGAGGAGCATTCATCGCAGAATCAAATACATTGCCTTCTATGATGGTGACCCCAGCGTAAAAAGGATTGATGGGTGTAACAAAAGGCCGGATTTTAGAATTGGCCCCATCAGCCCCAACGATTACGTCAGCGATACCAGTCGTACCGTTTTGGAAATTCAGTTGCCAGCGGTTACCGATTGGTTCAAGCGAGAGAACATGACTGTCCCAAACAACCGTGTCAGGTTGTAACGAATCCAGCAAGAGAGCTCGTAGTGCGCCCCGATCAATTTCAGGTCTGTGGTGTTCGTCTCCGAAACTGGTTGGTCTGTTTTGGGTGTGTTCGTCATACAAAATTTGGGCCTGCTTATCGACGACCCGCACATTATCGGCACCGGGCCGATAATTGGCTTTGAAGGCATCCATCAAGTCCGTTTTGGCCAAAGCTGCCAAACCGGATTCGGTATGAAGGTCTAAGGTACCCCCTTGAATTCGTTTTGTTCGGTTGCTATCCCGTTCGTACACGGTTACAGCAACGCCTTTTTTTTGTAACAGTGTGGCTAGTGTTAACCCGCCTGGCCCACCGCCTATGATCGCTACTTGTTTGCCTTCTACTACCATGTCTTTTTTTGTCAATGGATAATGCTCATTTGCCACAGCAAAATTAGGGCTACCTTTAGGCACAAAATAGCCTTAATCGCTCTTATACTAGTCATAAATGAAAATTCCTATCACCGATAAGAATGGGTCGGGCATCATCCGGGCATTTGCTCAGGCTATCGGTGCAACCATCAGCGGACGTTTCGTTCATATTCCGGAAAGTAAGGGCGGAGGCTACCTTACCGGCTTCTCCTGGGGGAGTGATCTGCGGATGATGGTGCGTCATTATTACCTCAAAGAAGACACGGTTATTGAGCGCACCAATGAGCTGGCAGATGAGCAGGACGACGTTATTTTTTTGCTGAGCGGAGTTTATTCCTCCTTACAGGCCGAAAAGAACTTAGCCCCGGAACGGGCTTACGTGTTTATCTGTGTACAGGCACTTTCTTCGCTCATGGACATGCCGTCAAACACGCTTTTCGGCAGTGTGACCATCGCCGTTTCCCGGTCCTATCTGCGTCACTTATTCGGGGAAATTGACCATCCCGTGGTGGCCAGCCTGCTGCAAGCGAAGAGCCATTTTGCCTTTGAAACCGATATCTCACCCGAACTAGTCAAAACCGCTGGCGACATGCTGCATCAGCCCGTTCCCGAAGGGTTGGAGAATCGCTATTATAAACTAAAATGTGAAGAACTGCTGTGTTATGTCGTTGCCTCCCTGATGCAGCGAGAAACCACACCCATGCGTACGATGCACATTGACGACCTGAAGGCTATTTATGCCATCAAACAGCAGTTGCAATCGCATTTGAACGAAGCACCGGATATTGCTTCGCTGGCCCGCGAAGCGTCCATGAGCCAACCGAAACTTCGGAAGCTTTTCAAGCAAACGTTCGGGAAAGGAGTTTTCGAGTACTATCAGTCCATGCGGATGCAGGAAGCCGCCCGGTTGCTGAACGGAAAAGGGTTGACGGTCTCGGAGGTAGGCTACCAGTTAGGCTTTATAAACCTGAGCCACTTTTCCCGAGTGTTTGAGGAGCATATGGGCCGCAAGCCTAAGAAATTTTCAGCCCTGCACGGTGAGTAGCGAAACGTAGTTGGAACCAGTGGACTTGTTACCTTCTTGCAACGAAACCAGTTTGCTTCGTACTTCTTCTGTGCGCAACTTATCGTCCACATACGGGAGTATTCACCCATTGGCATCTGTTTGATCGAGCTGATTTATACGACTACGCTGAACCGATAAGCAGCGTATTAATTCCCGGTCACCCCATGCATCAAATGCAGTAGTTTTCGTGTAGCTGTTTCTTAATTGGTCTGGACTTCCGGACTATATAGCCGCCCCTGACTGTACCAACGTGCGCAGTCAGGGGCTATTCAACGTACAAGCAGTTTATGCTACCTTGTATCCGTTGCAACAAGCATTGACCAACCCCTCCTGTACTGGTATGAATTACGTACTCTATTGGTTAGTTGTCGTCCTGAAACTTTTAAGCTACGTGGCGATCCCGGTAGCTGTAATACTTGGCATTCGAGCAATCATTAAGAACACGCGTAAGGGTAACCACTAGTGCCGTAACTCCATCACTAGTATTTCGGACATGTGAAAAGCGGCCCCGGTATACGTTGAACGCGGCTTTTGACTTAGTCTAGTGTACCGGTGAAGTCACCTGATCTCAACTCTTTCGAGAATGGCAACGTGAGGTGTACCGAGGGCGATCGATTTAGAACGTGGATCTACCCAATTTTCCATTCTGTTGCGGAACGTATCAAACTGGAGATAAAGCGTATCCAAAAATGGAACACCGAGCCAGGTATTATGAGCAGCGATGGAAAATTACTGATACGAGCATTCTAGCGTGATGGGGCCACTGCTGATCGTGTATAAGCGGGTGAGTGTCGAGAAACCAGCGGAGAAGCCAATACCGGATGCTCCTGACGAGTAGACTAACTGGTTACCTCCTCCATCATTGCCGTAAAGGTTAATGATGAAGTTGGCCAATACGGCTTGATTAAGAATGACAGGTCGAGTGACCGGGATCGTAAACGGCACCGTTGTGTTAATAATACCTTTCACTGGCTCGGCCCGATACAAGGAATTGCTGATAACAATGGGTGAACTGGTAGTCGATCGCTGGCCTAATTCCAGGGTTAAATCAGCCCGTTTCGTGTTGTCCCAGGTGGGTACCTGCCCAATAGCGTTCCACTGGAAGTCAGCAATCGTGATCCTCTTGAGTACGCAGTCTTGTATAGTAATCGGTTGGCGGGTTACCTGCTGACTACCAGTCGAACTGGTTGTTGTCAGCTGAACCGTGTAAGTGCCTGACTGAGCGTACGTAATTATGGGATCTTTATCTACTGATGTGGATCCGTTGCCAAAGTCCCAACTATAAGTCGTTCCCTCTGTACTGCGATTAGTGAACTTGATGGCAAAGCCAACCGGATAGCCAGACACGTAGTCCTTTATTTCCGTCTCAACGAGATTGTAACTGAAAGCTGAGCTAGGCACAATCGCCTTTTGTTTATTCTGACAAGCCGCTACGACCGTTAGAATAATTAAACGCCAAAGTAGGCGTTGAAGAACAGGGAATGTCATGACGAACATAGTTTGATCGATAGAAAGTCATGTCTGGCGTGGTAAATCTAAGACGTTTTTCTTAGCTAATTTATTGCGATCGCTTGGCTGGTTTTGTCAGTCAGATCGCTCTCTCATCGCTGCGTAGCCAGTACACGTAATTCTCCTCCGCGCCTGTTAGGTTATGCCATTCAGACTAGCTACCAGTAAGCTACCTAATCTGAATTTCTGACCAGTTTACAAACCAGATTCCGTACAACCCATTGTAGGATGCCTATGTAGCTAGTTAAATCGGGTAATTCTGCTGAACGTGATTCGTTCGTCATTTAAAAGGGCCGTGTCGTATCCCACATACGCAGGAACAATAGCAAAAAAGAGTCATTGATTGGTGCTACTGTGGCGGGCATTCCGGGAGGCTACTACATCACGTTGACGAAAGACTATTCTTCAGGGCCGTTGGGGCCATACCGAACTTTTTCTTGAAGGAGTAGGAGAAGTGGGACAGGCTCTCAAACCCCAGTTCGAGGTAAATGGCGGACGGTTTTTGATGTTTCGTTTCGATGAGGTATTTGGCTTCGGTCAGCCGTTTGTCCTGTAACCAATGCCGGGGCGGAGTACCGAAAGTTTTCAGGAAATCGCGTTTAAAAGCGGCCAAACTACGGCCGGTCAGCTGCGCAAATTTTTCAATGGGAACGTTGAAATGAAAGTTCCTACGCATAAACCTCTCCAGGTCGATCTTGTGAGGGGCTGAAAAATCGAACAAGAAGTGGCGGAGCCCCGGCAGGACAAGGAGTACTAATTTAACGCCTTCTTTCACTTTCAAAATGCCCATTTCGTCGGTCATTGTCGCGCCCGAACTACGGGCGTAGGGAACGATCGAACGAAAATAGCCCTGCAGGAATTCGTTGACAGGAATCAGCATATTGGGTGGCCCAATATAGTTCCGATCTGCTTCGAGCTTTTCTTCTAATGCGATCTTGCGCAACAGATCATCCTGCAGGGATATGACGATGGTTTCATAGTTCGCTCCGGGTAGCGGAGTTTTGGTGAGCGTCCCTACCTGGTTTCGGCCGATCAGCAGCAGTTCTCCTCCCGTCATCGAAATGGTCTGCCCGGCGGTTTCCAGGGTCAACTGCCCCGACACCTGCAAGATCAAGGTATGATGGTTCCAGAAGCATACCTTCTCTTTACGCTCAGCGGAGAGGTACGAATAGAAGATCACGCCGGGGAGAATTTCTGCTGGACTGATCATTTAGCGTTGTAAGTAAGTGCCGCCCCATATAGCGCCTGGGGCAAACGTAGTGTTCAGGGTATTCATTTCTTCCGGCGTAAATACGAGATCCATCGCTGTCCTGTTTTCCGGTATACGCGACCGACGACTCATACTTACCAACGGCATAATCTGATCGCCTTGCTCCTTCACCCAGGCGATGGCAACCTGTGTTGGCGTATACCCTTTCTGACTGGCTAGTTGCGTTAAGACGTCGACTTTTTCCAGGTTATGAATTAGATTCTCACCCTGAAAACGAGAGAAATGATTCCGGTAATCGTCTTCGGCGAGGGGTGCGTTCAGGTCTCCGGTCAACAAGCCTTCCGCCGTAGTAGCGAAGGCTACGATGCCAATACCTAGTTCCCTAGCGGTTGGCAGCAGGTCGCGTTCGATTTGACGGTCGGCCAGCGAATAGCCGATCTCCAGGGCGCTGATGGGGTGAATGTCGTTGGCCTGACGCAGTTGGTCCGCCGTAATTTCCGACACGCCAATGTAACGCACTTTACCTTCGTTAATCAGGTCGGCGACTGTGCCAATGATGTCTTCCACCGGCACACTGTTATCCATTCGGCTGGGCTGGTAGAGGTCAATGGTATCAATACCCAGACGGGTCAGCGAGTAGTTGATAAAATTCTTGATCGCAATGGGGCGCAGATCCATGCCGATCGGCTGACCGTTGTGAAAGATAGCCCCAAACTTTACGCTGACGAAGGCATCGTCGCGCCTTCCTTTGATGGCTTTGCCGACCAGCAGTTCATTATGACCCGCGCCGTAAAAGTCTCCGGTGTTCAAAAAATTGATACCCTGATCTAAAGCTTCCTGGATGGTAGCGATACTTTCTGTTTCGTCAGGTGTAGCCCCGCCCCAGATCGACGACATGCGCATACAGCCTAGACCAAGTTTGGAAACGAACGGGCCCTGTTGACCCAACTGAATTTTTGTGCTGTTTTTCATAACGCAAAGATCAACCCGTATGACGGACGTTAGTTTCTTCTACGGCTCATTTAACGGTAAACCAGGAATGAACTGATTTTGTGACACCACTCCACAGGATTAAAGCTTGTGAACACTGAACATTGCCCATCCCCGACTAGTGGTCGTCTGACAAACCCCTCCTTTATGAGACACTTTTTTTTAACTAGCAAGAAAATGTCACACTAATGAGTAATTTGTATTAGCTTTGTGACATGAAAGTGACGAAGGAAAAACTAATTGACGCTGCGGTTGTCGCGCTGAACAGCGATGAATCGGCCACCATAGAACAGATCGCCAACGTTGCCGGAGTGACCCGACGAACCGTACACCGTTATTTCAACGACCGAAATACGTTAGTGCAAGAATGTAAGGAAACCATGCTCCGAGTTTGCAATCTCAACATGACGGGAGCCTATCACAGCAGTGAGCAACCTGCCGTCCAGCTCGAAAACATGTTCTACGCGGCCTTGGAAGTCGGTATTCAGTATTCGTTCGTCAAAAAACTGGTCAAACGCAATCAGTACACGGATTTGATGAACAACCATGAACTGGCCTACGATAATGTCAAAGCCGACTGGTTTAAGCTCATCGACCTTCTTCAACAGCAGGGAGCTATCAATAGAACGCTGTCTATTCCCTGGATCTATAATCTGTTTGGGGGTATGGTGGACATCGCTATTGAAGCCCAGCAGGCAGGCGACGTTGCGCGTAATGACATCAGGAAATTTGCATGGACATCATTTAAAGGAAGCATTGGCCTTCAATAACCAATAATCGAACAGATGCAATCACCCAACACAGCCGACACCTATGTCGATAGTGAATTAGTCAAACGGCTGCCCGGCTTTACCAGCAACTACTTAATGGTCAATGACGTTCGGTTGCACTACATCCTGGGCGGTCAGGGTAAGCCGCTGGTCTTGTTACCCGGTTGGCCCCAAACCTGGTGGAGCTATCACAAAATCATGCCGTTGCTGGCTGACCGATATCAGGTCATCGTGGTTGAGCTGCGCGGCATGGGAAGCTCGGATAAACCGATGGCGGGTTATTCGAAAAAAGAGATGGCGGGTGATGTGGCCGCTTTACTCGACAAGTTGGGCATCGAACGAACCAGCATCGCCGGTCATGACATCGGGGCTGCTGTGGCGTTTAGCTTCGCGGCCCATTATCCTCAAAAGACCGAAAAGCTGGTTTTGCTGGATACACCCCATCCGGACGAGAACCTGTACAAGCTTCCCATGCTCCCGACGGGCGCGGGTGTTCATCCGTGGTGGGTCGCGTTTAACCAGGTCAGGAACTTGCCGGAACAAATACTGGAAGACCGGTTCCACTTACTGCAAGACTGGCTTTTCGACCAACTGCTGGAAGATAAGACAGCCATCAGCGCCTTCGACCGGCAAGTCTATGCTCAGGCGTATAACAGTCGGGACGCCATACGGGCCTCCAATGGCTGGTATCAGACCTTTGCGGAAGACATCCAGGCTATAAAGGGCAAGAAAGTTGACGCACCAACGCTGGGCATAGCGGGTCCCGCTGGCTACCAGATGCTTTCGTATGCGTTACCCCCTTACATTGACCAACTGGACGTAAAAGAAGTAACGGGAGCAGGCCATTTTGTGCAGGAAGAGAGACCCGTTGAAACGGTTGGATTCATTTGTGATTTTCTCGGCTAGTCAGGCTCCTGACGAACTTACCTACATCTATCATGTTACGATCTGGGCATTGATTCGTTCAGTTTAGTAGTTGCTGACCAATAATGCCGTTAGTCTTGATTTTTAGTTGCGGGTTAACGATGATAGTAAAGTAGGTTTTACTCAGGCAATCGCCAGAAAGTACGCCGTTTATTTTCTCGATGTCAACACGAGCAGTCGGAGTCTTTCGCGTCAGTTTGGCGGGATGAATGGCAGAGAAAACAAGTTATTTTAGACGAAGAATAATACGGCCTGCATGGTACGGGCCCAGCGTTGAACGATGGTTAAACGAATAGAGATTGAGGGAAACGCTATCAACGACATTGCCTCTTTTTATGCGGAGATCAACAGGGTATTTATGGTTGGAGAAAGCTGGACGATCGGTCCTAGTCTCGACGCGCTCGATGATTTATTGTATGGAGGCTATGGCGCCCTGCAAAGCGCCCAATCAATTGACCTTGTCTGGCACGATATGGACCATAGCCGCAACGCGCTAGGCTATCAAACGACCCGCAATTACTACTTGGATAAGCTTAAGCCTAAATCACCTTACAACAAGAGACTGTTTGAAGAAAAGTTGATCGCTTTGGAGAACGGCACTGGCGAAACGTATTTTGACACGATACTGAGCATCCTGGCCGACCACCCAAACATAAGATTGATTAGTCAGTGAAGTCACTGGTGTTTGTTGCACATTCATCAACCAGTTGAACGTTTCCCTGATCTGAAGCCACGAGTTCTTTTTCTCAAAGAACGATCCTGATTAAGACAAAGGAACGTTTCATAACTTTTCCTCCTGATACGGCTTTTGGTGCGGAGAAGTCATCAACCCAATTCCGTATCCAAGCCTGTCCTATTCCGCTGTAAACCATTGGTGCACGACCCTATTGTTAGCAAGTAATCCAGCCCGCTTGTGAGATTACTCGTTAAGTTGTTCTTTTGAGCCTTGATCGATAAATAAAACCATTAGGTATGAAACGTTACAAGGTAGAAGGCCTAATCTATTACTCCAAACTTACGCTCGATTCCAAGCACATTTTGACCGATTCCCAGGTTGACGTGCAAGCCAAACTCGATGAGTACGCTCAGCAGGGCTACCAGCTTGCATCAACCAATACAGTCAGTTTCGGATCGGCCATTTACATCTATTTATACTTTGAAAAAGACGTAGATTGACCCCATTAGCGTAAGCAGTTCATATATTGCTACCTATATAACAGGTTGGTGACTATTCCTTTTCGTTAAATAATGTTAACGTATTCATACTTTAGTTACTTATAGCGTAGTTTGTCTGAGCAATAACAAATAGTTGCGAATAAGCCAACTACCGATGAAACACGCTTTAGCTTTTCTCTGCTTATGCCTCTCTTTTTCCGCACTGGCTCAACCAATCAAAAGGGTAAGTCCCTTTACAGCACGTAACAGCGTGTATGTCGAAGCCTTAGGATCAGGATTAGTGTATTCGATTAACTACGAGCGCCTGTTAGGACTCAAAGAAGAGCTTGCCTATGGCATTCGGGCAGGCACGGCTTACCTAGGAGGCCGTTCCGGTAGTTTAGTGCTAATTGGGGAGTTATTTGCTCTAATTGGCGAAGACAATCTGCACGCTGATTTTGGTATCGGCTTGACCAGTACTACGCCCCTGACTGGCGAGGATAATAACCAACGATTCAAAAGCACATACGCACTAGTACCCCGAATAGGCTATCGGTACCAAAAGCCAACCGGAGGATTAATGGCCCGAATTGGGTTTACGCCTTTGATACCTTTAGGACAAACTGATTTTTCTAATCGTTTTAATCCTTGGGTAGGTCTATCAATCGGGCATAGCTTTTAGGATAACCAGCAGATGGAGTGCTAGCTTGTCCGGACAGATAAAATGACTGCTCATCTTAGCCTCTTATAAGGTAGGTGGCTGTTACAAAAATGGGTTATGGGATAGCTTCATCACGTAAACGCGTTTGATTGCGCTGATTTTCCCGACAAAAACCAGGACTTCCGGTTCATAGTTGACCGCTTCCAGACTTTTGCAACAGCCACGTAGCTTATGTAACTGAACGATTGGCTAGCAAACAGGTCTGAGCAACAAAGTACAGTCTACGAAAACTAACTTGTGCGGATTCAAGCATGCTATAACGTAAGTCTTCGAGTTTCTTCTAAAAATAATCCCTTTACATCAATCTAGCTATAGAGCGGGTATTGGTTGACTGCCATTACCGTTTCATTTGGCTATCTAGAAAATACAAATTCCATAAGAAATTGAATACCAATTGTATATCCAGCTAGGGTCATGGTTTCGATGAACCGTTTTTTAGGTAGAGCGATGCCTAAGAACGAAACAGACACAAACAGTACTATCCATCGTAAACCTTTGTACTGATAGCTCAATGGGCTACTTACGTTCAACAGGTTAGCTACTTCTTTCGTAATTTCGGATCCGTAATAAAGTAATAAGCCCGTCATGGTTAGCGCAAAGAATAACCGTAACCAATCCGTTATTGACATCGCTTTTATCATAGACGTACAATTGTAAAGACCAGGGCTGAAAGTATACGTTTTCACATTTTCCAGACTCGTTTTATAGCTGTGACTCTATTAATAGACATAGCATCGAAATCGAAAAGAAAGGTCGTTATGCATACCCCCCAAAAGTGCAAGATCAATAGTTTACTACTGTCGGGCATTATACGGGCGAACCCCAAAGCAGGCGAATAAAGGATCATTGTAATTCAGTCCTAATTTAACGATCCGTTCGGCAATTCGTAACCCTTGATTCGCTACGTTGACGAAGTAAACTACCGCTGTTTTTTGGTCGGTTGAACCAATGACGTAACCACTGGCGGTCGGGCTTTTGGCCCATTGACAAAATAAGTCTCCAGTTGCCGTATGTTGCACGGCAAAGCCTAATCCCCACGAAACCTGCTCCGGCTGACATATATCCGTCTTGACCTGTGAGCTTAGTAACGCCTTTGCCGTTTGCTCTTCAGACCCCGGTTTCATCATGGCCGCAACGATGAACCGGGCATAGTCATCGGCAGTCGTTCGCAAGGTGTGTGCTACGTTTACCATCTCCTGTTTATCGGCAACAAGCGTACCGGCCATGTCATAAGATCGGGCGTACTGGAGGGAGTCAGCCGCTTGATATAGGTAACTGGTATGTGTCATGCCCATTGGCTTGAATACCGTTCGTTGCATGAACGATTCGATTGGTTCTTTTACCAGGTATTCAACTACCGTTTGCAACAGATAATAGCCTTCACCTGAGTAGCTGTACCGACTACCCGGTACGAACATAGTCGTTAGCGGTTTGCCCTCGGAACGCCAATTGGGTAAGCCGGTGGTATGGTTCAAGACCATACGCGCTGTAATGAGCTTTATTCGCTCGTCGCCCATTGGACTTTTCAAAAAGTGAGTGTCTACGTACGAGGGCGGAACGTAGCTTATTAATGGGGTATCTAACGCAATTTTCTTTTGCTCACTAAGTTTGAGAACAGCATAGGCAAACAGGGGCTTTCCCAAGGAAGCCCCCCGAAATAGTGTCTGGGTAGAAACGGGTTCTTTTGTGCCCTTGTTTTTAACGCCTACTCCACCACTCCAGGCTACTTTGCCATTTTCGATCAGAGCGATGGACAAGCCAGGTATACCCGTGCTGTCCATCATGGATGGTAATGCGTTCTGAAGTTGATTAAGCCTCGATTGGGCTAATGATGGTACCCAAAGAAGGACGAAAAGTATAGATTGAGCGAATCTGATTCCAAGCTTCATAGCTATAAGTAAGCAACTATAAACGGTTTAGGTTATTCGGTTCAGGTACCTTAAACTTAGCACTAGTTTTCTTTCACTCGCTAAACTTCTGTCTGCGCTTGTCTTTTTTAATCAGGCTACGTTTACAGCTGGCCTGGGTTCTATTCGCGTTATTGCCCCGTTCCGTGATAGACTTTTTTCGTGGTATCCAATCAACCTGTCGATCTGAAAGCAGACAACAATCCGTAGATTTACTGCATAAACGGCATCAATAATCATATAACGCACCAATCAGGTTACGCCACGTTGCCTGGCAGAGGCCACACAACCGCATTTTAACTCTTATCAAATCGCACCTATACAACAAGCCTATGAGATTCTTTTTGATCATTATCGCTGTCATACTAGGGGTATCCCTATTCAGACACTTCGACTCTAAAACGTTACAATTCGAAAAGCCAGCGCTGGATAGTTTATACGCAGTAGTATTCGTAGCCGCAATCTTCCTGCTGATAAGAGACGCGAGGAAAACAGGTAATCCCAACAAATAGATTTTCCCCCAAAGTACAACGCCAGACCAAGCTACTTGATGGGTTAGCGTTGTACTTTAGGAAGCCGTATTTTATGACTAAAAATACGTTGCTGAAAATAATAAAAAAACGCTTGGTTTAACTCTTTAGTCGTCAATTTAGTAACGCATAATGAAAGCGTTTATCAGAGGTTTTGACTGTGCCGACATTGAGGACCTGTATAGTTATGTCCCGGCGAATCCAACCAATTTTGGGTTCTGGATGAACTTCACCATTGGCCAGCAAGGAGAAGAATGGAGTAATAATTTTCAATTGCAGGTAGCAACGCCTGCCTTCCTTCAACAACAGCATCCTTATCAATCGGCAATTCTGTTACGCCATACGCTGCTAGTATTCGAGTACGACTTTATTCAGATTTACAATGCAGTTGACCAGTATGTACGCTCCCTGGAAGAGGATTCATGGGAAAAGTTGACTGAAAAATTAAGCCGAATTGCCTGGTGGGAGTATGAGGATTATCGGCCTTACTAAGCGTTATAACTAGCTAATAATCTGAGGGGCGTGCGCTTCCTCAATACCGGCAGCATACTGTTTCTCCAGCCCATTATAAACTGCCAGCGTGTCCTCATAGACGTCCAGCTCGGTGACCTTCCCCCATGTCAACGTGATGAAGTGTACTCCCTTGTTCACGTATGAATCCCCATTCAGCAGCGTAGCCGTAGCCGTCCAACGGACAATAGCCAGCGTATGATGGGGCCAGCCTTTCACAATGATGTCATTGACGGTAATGTGCAGCGTAGGCATTATACGAGCCAGGCGACCTAACCAGGCCCGTACAGCCGCCTGATCGTGGCGAACACCCCCCAGTGCGTGGTCGCCCGCAAAGCTATGACGCACGTTGAGCACCATGCTATTGACCAGCTCATCAAACCGTCGTTCATTGACCAGCGCAAATGATTTCTTTACCAGTTGTTTCACAATGTAGTTGTACATGACCGTTTCGTTTAGGTGATGCACAAAGGTATTTTGGTCACTGCCCTTCCTCTGTAACCTATGTTACAAAGCGCTACAAGCCTACGATTTTTCGCCGGATACGACTCAGCGAAGGCCGCTCAACGCCCAGGTAAGACGAGAGGTGGGTTAGCGAGATGCGATTGAACAGGCTGGGGTTCTCCTGAATGAAGTCCAGATAACGTTGCTCAGCGGAATCGAACTGAAAGCTTTCAATACGACGCTGTTGTTCATGAAGAATCGCTTCGGCAATCAGTCGTCCATTGCGCTCAAAGCCCATAAATTGATCATAGCCCTGCTGAATGTGTTGGTAGGTGACCGTAATGAGCGTGGTCGGTTCCAGACACTGGAAATAATAGCGGCTAGGCTTGCCCATCAGTAAGGAGGGATAGTCGGTGACCCAACTGTTCTCAGGTACGAAGGCGGTCGTTATCTCCTCCCCTGCCTGGTTGAGGTAGTAGCCTCGAATGAGCCCACTGGTTAGGAATCCAATGAGTTGATTAGGCTTACCCGCTTCAATAAAGAAGGCTTTGGGTACCAGACTATGTTGGGTTAGTCCCTGCCGGAAGTAGTTCCACTCCTGGGGCGTGATGCGTGGATTAAGCGCCAATAGGGCTTGGTGAAATTGGTCGAAAGTATCCATCATACGTACCTGTAACTAGGCTTGCCTTCTGAGCTGTATGATTAGATAACTCCCTCAACAAGAATTGAGTTAAAAGAAAAGCAAGTTGACTCGATCTCGTTGTAAATATGACGTACCTACCAGATTCACCGCAGCTGGTCAATCGTTTTACTGGCCACTACTCGGCTGACGGTCTTGAACCGAAATAATTTACCTAACCGAGTATTAAAGTCGTATTGATTGAACTACTTAGCCATACGTCTGATCGCTACTCGATCGTGTTGATGCAGGCGGATCAATTCTTGAGTTTGTTCAATGGCCCAAAACTAAATTTCTGCACCGTTACATGGCACCGTCAATATAAGCCAATTAATTCGTTCAGACGTAAGTTGAGATCACCCTGATTAACAGCCCGGTTAGTGACTGGGTACGCAAACCAGAACAGCGTTTAGTGAATGAATCGTTGGAATGTAAAGTCGGGATGACGCATCGCCAGCTCGTTGTCACTGGATGCCCGTTGTGCTTCCCGCGCGTAGGAAAACATGGTCTGCTCGTAAGCCTGAATAGCGGCCTCTATCGTTTCATAGTTCCCTACCGTCAGGTTGCCCGCCAGAACAAAGGCATCCATCAGGCCGGTATTTACGCCCTGACCAGCAAAGGGCGGCATCAAGTGAGCGGCATCACCAATCAGGGTAATAGGCAACGGTCGATCCGCTTTCCAGGGCTTATTCAACGGTAGCTTTCGGGTGGGCAAACCTATAAAGCCTGAAGTAGCGTCGAATAGTTGATGGTAACGCTCATCCCAATCCACGAATCGCTCGGAAAGAAATAGGCGGATGCGTTCCGGATTCTGAAAATCCAGTCCAGGACCATCGGCCCATTCGTCGGGCCTTCGAAACGTTACGCCATACGCCAATGCCCCGTGATTATTGGGGTTTGCCACGAGTAAGTTGCCGTTGTACGAACTCATCAAAATAGTGTCCTGGCACAAGTGGTAAAAGGCGGGGCATTTCAGTTCGGGCTGGCGTACTTCGCCCTGGATAATAAAGGTGCCCGTATCTTCGACCGGTGTATCCGTTACGTAGGATCTTACCTTGGACATTCCGCCATTGGCCCCAATCACTACGTCCGCTGTCGCATCCGGCTTGCCATCGAAGTGCAGCCGCCACAACCCGCTCTGTTGGTCAAGTCCTGTCAGTTTTCGATCCCAGACAACGGTATCGCTGGCTAAACTATCCACGAGCAGTGTTCGTAAATCGTTTCGGCTGATTTCAGGATTATCGTACTGGTTCTCAAGGGTCGGTCTGTTGGTCAATAACACAGTACCGTGCTGGTCCGCTACCGTTCTTCCCATCGGTTTTGCCCGGGCAAAATAATTCGCCAACAGGCCCGCCTTTTTCAGGGCGACCTGCCCCGACTCCTTGTGCAGGTCAAGCGTACCGCCCCAAATTCTGGCCTGGGCGTTTTGGTCCCGCTCGTAGACCGTTACGTGAATGCCTTCTTGTTGTAGTAAGCGGGCCAGCGTCAGGCCAACGGGTCCTGCCCCGATGATGGCAACTCGTTTGTGGTTAAGTATCATGCGTGTGCGTTGATTAAGTGTGACACAAAACTACGGGGTCTCTTTGCGATAAAATAGCTATCTTAGACTCATAAATAGTCATAAAAGACTTTCCATGAGCGAAGACAACCGATCAACCGTACCGAGTGTACTGATTAAGCTGGCTCACCGATTAGGGACAGACGTAAAAAACTGGCGGTTGGACATCCCCGAACAATTCGGGACCGGTTACTGCACCGGCTTTGTGTTCAATGAGTCGATCCGGTTGATGATCTTCAATTATGAACTCAAGCACGATCTGGTCATCGACAATCCAGATGTTGATACCTGGGGGGGAAGGGTCCTGTTTAAGTTTCAGAACGTGATCGCTACACCAAACACCCTCTCTGAAGGCCGGGAAAGCCCATCTGTTTTGATTGTAACCAGTCGGATAAATCCTAATCTGCTTATTCCGATCCAACGCCGTAGGGCCATGATCAATATTGAGGTAGAGGCTACGTACCTAAAAGGGCTCTTTAGCTCAACCAGGAAATCGCCCGTCTTACAGAGCCTGTTAGACAATACGCAGCCTTTGTTTTTCGAAGAAATGATCTTTCCCTCGTTGCAGATCCTGGTCGATGATTTGGTGAACGAAGCGGTTGATGAAACGTTTGCCCTGTTCTTTCGACGAGTAAAGGCCGAGGAACTGATTTGCCGGTTGTTAATGGCTTTGGAAAGGCGGGATAAGCAGCAGCTCTATGCGTTAAACGGTCAGGACATTCAGACAATTTACCAGCTAAAGGAACGGATGCTTGAACGGCTGGACACTCCGCCGGTGATCAGCGAATTAGCCCAAAGCGCTCACATGAGCCCCACGAAACTGAAACGGTTATTCAGGCAAATATTCGGCAACAGTATCTTTAGCTACTATCAGGCGTTGCGGATCAATGAGGCCGCTCGTTTGTTAACAGCGGAAAAGCGGTCCGTGTCCGAAGTAGGTCATCAATTGGGGTTTACCAACCTGAGTCATTTTTCGAGAGTGTTTACCGAGCACATGGGAATTAAGCCCAAGAAATTTTCAGCCCTGTAAGTTGACTGGTACGCCACCAAAACAAAGGCTAGTGGGTTTAGCTGGGCCAAAGCATCCGGCACTACAGTTTAAGGTGAGGCAGGCCAACGTTAGACCGGCAACCGTTACAAATTCATGCATCTGCTCCTCAATTGGAGCGTTTCATAAAACAGCGTTTAACTGGTGTATACCCCTATCGAAACGAAAAACAGGCTTTATGACGTCTTCAGTAATCGTTCGTGATGACACATTTGGATAAAATTACGGCATTCCACTAAGTTACAGGTATTGCCCTAGTCTACATCGTAACAGATACGCCTAAACCGGACAATCGTGTCCGAAATCGTACAGTACTGTTTTGGTTAACAGGCCCCTGCTACTCATCAGCGGTTTTTCTTCGACTTGGTATGATATTTGGCCGATGAGTAGCATTGTTTTAACCGGGCCTATCCATGATCAGTAACTACATCAAGATCGCCTGGCGGAATCTGATTCGCCAGAAGACCTACAGCCTCCTGACGCTGTTAGGGCTGGCTAGTGGCATGACCTGTTCTCTTCTGCTGGGGCTTTATGTTTATGATGAGCTAACTTTCGACCAGTACCATACCAATGCGGCCAACATCTACCGGCTGAACGTACAGGTCAAGTGGGATGATAATGACATGAATATGGCCATCGGTTCAGCCCCGATGGGACCTGCCCTTCGCCAGGAATACCCCGAGATCAGGAACGTCCTGCGGATCAAAACCGACAACGGATTACTGGTTCGGGTCGGCACGAAAGCTTTGTATGCCAATAATGTCATTTACGCCGATTCGAGCCTGTTCTCCTTTTTTGACTATGCCTTCATCGAGGGAAATCCACGGACCTCCACATTGACGCCCAATAGCATCGTGCTGACCCGTAAATTGGCGATGGCCCTGTTTGGGCGAACCACAGAGCTACTGGGGAAACCCGTTCGCGTAAAAGACGAGCAAGTACTAACAGTGGCTGGTGTGATCGGCGACGTGCCGGCCAACCATCATCTGAATTTCGAGGCTATTATTCCCTACAGCAATACGCAGCTCAACGCCATCAAGCTGGACAAGTGGGATAATTTTGGTTCAGCTACCTACGTCCTGCTCCATCCTAACAGCGATGCGCGGCAGCTGGAAAGCAAGATGCCGGCTTTCTACCGGAAGTACATTGCCCGGGCCATTGGGGATGATACGGGGAAAGGGGTTACATTCCTGATGAGCTTTCAACCACTGGCCAGTATGCACCTGCACTCGTCTCACTTGCTGGGCGTTGGTGCCGGAAACGGGGGAAACATTGCGTACGTGTATACGTTCTCGATCATTGGTCTGTTTATTCTGCTGATCGCTATTGTCAATTACGTCAATCTGGCCACGGCCCGGTCGGCGGGTCGCGCCCGGGAAATTGGCGTCCGAAAGGCAGTGGGGTCCTTACGTCGCCAGTTGGTTGGGCAGTTTCTGGCCGAATCGACCCTGTTGACGATGCTGGCTCTTCTCCTTAGTCTGCTTCTACTGCAACTCATTTTGCCGTTCTTCAATGCCGCAGCCGCCAAGTCGTTATCCCTCAATCTTTGGAATCCCCAACTTAGTGGCCTGCTTGCTGGGTTCGGCTTACTGATTGGCTTGGTTAGCGGTCTTTACCCCGCTTTCGTACTGGCTCGATTCAATCCGGTACTGGTGCTAAAGGGCACATTCTCAACGGGCAGCAGCGGACTTTTCTTACGAAAGTCGCTGGTCGTTTTGCAGTTCACGGTGTCGATCATCATGATTGTAGGGACACTGGTTGTTTATCGCCAGTTGCAGTACATGCAGCATACGCAGTTGGGTTTTAATCAGGAACAGGTCATTGCGCTACCGCTTAAATCCCCCGCTGTTCAACGGTCAGTGGGTGTGCTGAAAGCGACATTAAGCCAGAACTCTGCCATCGAACGGGTCAGCTTAACGAGCGGATCGGTTGGTGGCGACATGAATAATAAAACCACGTTTAGTTTTTACTCGGCCCGTGGTAAAGAACAGCCCATTAACACCGAATATTTTTCGGTAGATCATAGTTTTCTCGACGTCTTACAGATCGGCCTGAGAGAGGGGCGCAACTTCTCTCCCAAATTAGGTAGTGATTCGACGGGAGCGGTGCTGGTCAATGAAGCGATGCTCAAGCGGCTGGGCTGGAAAGACCGAACCGCCGGTTTAGTGGAGTTCAACGACAAACGCATACCCGTTGCAGGTGTCATTCGTGATTTTCATTTGCGCTCGCTACGGAGTCAGATTGAGCCGTTAGTCCTGGTGCTACACGAAGACCAGGGTGATAAGCTGCTGATTCGGATAAAGCCGCAGAACGTCGCAACCGCCTTAGCGTACATTGAGAAAACGTACAAAACAATCAACCCAGATCAACCCTTCGAGTACACGTTCTTAGACCAGACGTTCGCCGATCAGTATCGCGCCGACGAGCGGAAAGGCAACCTGTTTCTGGCTTTCTCCGGCATGGCCATCTTTATCGCCTGTCTGGGTCTGTTTGGGCTGGTCACCTTCACGGCTGAGCAGCGTACCAAAGAAATTGGTGTCCGAAAAGTGCTTGGCGCATCCGTCCCCAGTATTGTCGCTCTGCTTGCCCAGGACTTTTTGAAACTGGTAGTCGTTGCCATTCTCATAGCCTCCCCTATTGCCTGGTGGGCCATGAGTCGCTGGCTCCAGGACTTCGCCTATCGGGTAACTCTATCGTGGTGGCTATTCGGGCTGGCCGGTCTACTAGCGGTTGGTATTGCCCTGCTAACGGTGAGTTTTCAAAGTATCCGGGCTGCCCTGGTCAACCCCGTCAAATCACTGCGATCCGAGTAAACCTTGACGACCATGCTACGAAACTATTGACTCATAACCTGGCGAAATCTGTTCCTCAAATGGGGCGTGGCTGTTGCACAACTCCGCTTGTGCACAAAGTCGTTAAATGGGTTGAGTTTTATATCTTCATCCCTGCAAGGCAGAAAACGAGACCCCCAAAAACTCCTCACTCATTTCCAACTTTCCAGCCGCATTCCGAAGGATAATTTCTACCATCGGCTGAAGGATACGCTCCATTTGGCTTTCCTTTATGAACATACCAAAGTCTGTTATCGCTCAACAGGCAATCCCTCGATTGACTCGGTGGTCTTCTTCAAATTCATGCTCATCAGCTACCTTCAGAACATTACCTCTGACCGAAAGTTAGTGGAGCACTGCGCTACCCAATCTTGGTTTCTTACCAGCCCTCAAACCTAAAGGCCGTATGGTGTGTAAAAATTGGCCGGAAAAGGCTGAATCCATTCAATTGGAAGAAATATTTTAATTGATCAAGTCGGATCGCGGAAGCGAAGTAACTCCAATTTGATACCCAACAGCTAACCGGCACTAACTAATTTATTAGCGAGCTAATGTGTAAAAACGTCGGCACGGACGGTCAGCCGCGGCTGCCGCCCCACGTTTGCACAAAGAGCCCCTTATTTGATGTAGAATGCCTACACAGACTATTACCCCACACGTACCGGCAGCAAAACGCCATGACTGGATCAGGCTATTTCGCTACGGTCATGACTCCGATACACAACCCGCTACCAAACATAATCCCCCAACACGCTCTTAACTCGTATTAAATGTGGTGTTCCTACAGTGCTGTTTTTATTATGACTATTTTACTTGTTTCAGGTCCTGGTATATCACTCAAAGAACCTTATAACAGCGGTATAGAAGCGTTTATCGTTTCACTGGCCAGCCAACTGGTTAATGAAGGGCATGTGGTAGATGTTGTTGCAGGCGAGGCAGCATCCGGCGCTGAATTTACACTTATCAATCCGTTTCCCGGATCGGCTACCGATAAACCTAATTTTTTTGAACGCTTCAGGGAAAAGCGTCAGTTCAAAAAGCTGGATGTCGACTCCTATGACGTGATTCACTATAATATGTTTTACCCGCATCTGTTAAGGGCAGGCTTGTCATTCAATAAACCTTTGTTTCTGACGCTGCATTCACCGGCTGACAAAAACCGAATAGCTGTGTATAAAGAACTTTCCCGGCGAAGCAATATGACATTCGTTGCCATATCGGACAGGGTCAAACGGGAATGGGACCAGGCGCTCGGCATAGACATACCACTCATACACAACGGTATAGACATGAACCTTTGGCCGACGAGCAGCTCCAGGGGCCGTGAGTACCTGCTGTGGTCGGCCCGAATCAACGAAGAGAAAAATGTTGCAGCGGCCATTCGCCTAGCAAAACACATGCAGCTGCCGCTGAAGATCGCTGGCCGAATTGCGGACCAGCATTACTTTGATAAGCGGGTTAAACCGCATCTGGACAATCAAATTGAGTATGTCGGGCACGTAACGCAGCGTGAACTGAGCAGCCTGGCCAAAAAAGCGTCTGCTTACCTGGCAACGGCAACCTGGCAGGAGCCGTTTGGGTTAGCGGCTCTGGAGATGCTGGCAAGCGGTGTGCCCGTCGTAGGATTTGATACGGCTGTTCCGCCCAGTTGGGCGCATGAAAGTGTATCCACAACGTCGTCGCTCCGTTGGCAAGACTTAGTAGAGCTGGTCGAAAAAAGTCATGCGATCAGCCCGGGTACTTGTGCCGCCTTTGCCTCGAACATGAATATCCAACACATGACGTCGAACTACGTGAAGCTCTACAGAGCCGTATTGCAGCAACAAGAGACTGGCGAAAAAGCTATTCTTGTGGAAGAACGTGGATTACCAGGGGCCGCTCACCAACCGCAACCCTTAACGTAGGCCTATGAACATTGCGGTTATAGCTAAAACGAGACTGGCGATAGCGGAGCCATTTCGAGGAGGCCTGGAAGCGTTCACCCACGCACTGTGCACAGCGTACATACGTCTCGGTCACCACATCACGCTGTATGCCCATGCCGATAGCGACCCTGAGCTGAATGTGAAAGGATTTTATGGCGATGCGCACCGGGAAAGCAAACTATTCGACCTCTATGAGACCGACGAATACCTATCCATACTGGCGGATATTGAGCAACATGATTTTGATGTCGTTCATAACAATTCGACGCATGAATTACCCATACTATGGGGAATGAAGGCCCAGATGCCGGTAGTCACAACCATCCATACGCCCCCCATCAGTAAATTAAAAGCAGCGATTACGCTTTGCTCGGGTTCCAAAAATCTTCATTTCGTTGTGCCTTCACAATCGTTTGATGCTACGTGGCAGCCCTACCTGCATAATGGCTCTACCATCATTCCTAACGGTGTCGACCTGGCAGAGTGGCCGCTGGTCCGCAAAAACCGGCACTACCTGTTCTGGTTTGGCCGGATCGTGCACGCAAAAGGGCTGGACATCGTGATCGACGCGGCCCACGAGCTGAACATGCCGGTAAAGTTTGCCGGACCGCTCGATGATAAAACGTATTTTGAGGAACAGATCAGGCCACGCATGACGGAAACCGATACCTACCTTGGTCATTTAAACCAGGCTGAACTACGGATGCATCTGGAAGGGGCAGCCGCTATGGTCAATGCTGTCCGCTGGGAAGAGCCGTTTGGCCTCACGACCATCGAAGCCATGTCGTCGGGCGTGCCGGTAGCCGGGTTCGACCGCGGTGCTTTTCGGGAACTGGTAAATGCGGAAAGCGGGGTTGTGGCCGAGCAGAAAAACGTGAAATCGCTCGCTAAAGCAATCGTCGCTGCGATACCCCTGGAGAGCGCCAACGTAAGGCGCCACGCCGAAACATTTTCGCTGAAAATAATGGCTGAGCGCTACACAACGTATTTTGAGAACGTACGATGAAAATACTCCTGGTTGCCGGTCCGTTCATCTCGCTACGTGAGCCCTATAATGGCGGCACGGAAGCATTCATTGTTGAGCTCGCCAACGAATTAGTACGCCTGGGGCATACCGTTGATGTCATAGCCAAAGATGCCGACGAAAGAAATCTGTTTCAGGTAATTGAATTTCGCGAAAGCCCGCTCAGCATGAAAGATGATTCGTACCGACCAACTCCGGAATTACTTGGACAGCAGCACTATCAGACGCTACAGTACGGACTGTTCGACGTTAGTCGGTACGACGTCATCCACTACAATTCATTTATACCCGAAATCTATGCCGTCGGTGCACTCGTTAAAACGCCAAGCGTACTCACACTGCACTTGCCGCCAACCGAGAAATTTGTCCTGATGTATACATTTTTCATGAAGCATGCGCCAGTCGTACCGATCGGTATTTCAAATCGAATGGGCGAACAATGGATGGCTGCCCTCGGCAGTGATGTAGACGTCATCTTAAATGGAATCGTACTCCACAAGTGGCCATTGCACGCAAGAAAGGCTGACGGGTATTTGTTGTGGAGCGGGCGAATTGCCAGAGAAAAGAACGTGGAAGCCGCGATCCAGCTGGCTACTTATTTAAAACAGCCACTCAAGATTGTCGGCCCCGTGTTTGACAAACCCTATTTCCGTGACCACGTGCAGCCGCAGCTAAACGAACATATTGACTATATACCACATGCCACCCAGCAGCAATTAAGTAAACTGGCGGCAGGCGCTTCGGCCTATCTGGCAACCGCTAGCTGGGAGGAGCCTTTCGGCCTGAGTACGGTGGAAATGCTGGCCAGCGGTTTACCCGTGGTCGGGTTTACGACCGCCATCCCTCCGGAAATGCGCCACAAAAACGTATCCATAGCCGTTGACTCCCAGGACTGGCGGGATCTGATAGGGCCGTTGGCTATTGCTAAACAGTCGGAACCGGAAGCGTGTCGGGAATTTGCAGCCACATTCGATATGGCAAGCATGTCGGCAGCGTATGTAACCGTTTACGAACGCGTGATACAACCAGCCAGGATCTGATGAAAAAGCCAACAATATTCTATTTCGTCCATGCGCACGGGAACGGTCATCGGGCAACCTTCAATCTGCTGTACCCGGCATTGTCCGTCTTTTTTGAGGTTATCGCGCTAACGACGAACAACGAAGTCACGGAGTATTTGCGTCAAAAACACGACGTTGACGTGCTAGAGCTGCCGCCAAAATACCCGGCTGGCTACGCCATACCAGCGCATACGTTTACGAAAGCGTTTGAAGTGACCCCGTACGCGATTGAACCGGCCGGGCGGGCCAAAGCACTGGCCGAAGCGATCGAGCGCTACCGGCCAAGAGCTTTCTACTGCGACGGTGTTCCTGAATTGGCCATCATGGTTCGGGGCATGGGCGTCCCTGTCGTGTTGGTCCACCTGCCCGGGCATGTCATGAACGATCCGACACAGGTCTTTGCGCATGAACTGGCGGATCATATCGTCGCTCATTTTCCGGCTTCGCTGGAACAGGCAAACTACCCATTTGCGGCCAAAACGTACTACAGCGGCTACATGTCACAGTACGCTGGCCGTGGATTGAAGCCAGACAATCGATTGGCTATCAACAACGTAACAATTTTACTAGGCTACGATAATTACGATAGATCGGTGCTACAAGCGATGACGAACGATCAGCACACACCGTTTACGATTATCGGCAATAAGCTGGATTACGATTTAGCTGAAAACTGTGTACTGCTCGGCCCGGTTAAAGACATCAGCGAAGCGATTACCGGAGACATCGTGATTTCGGCCGCCGGTCAAAATACCATTGCCGAACTGTTGTCGCTTAACAAACGGTTGATCCTGCTTCCGGAGCCCAGACCCTATGACGAGCAAGCGGTCCATGCAACGGTGTTGGCGAATCAGCATATTGCCCTGTTAGCGCAGGAAACGTTCAGCCCTGAGCAGTGGCAAAACATACGGCAAAAAGCGAACGTATTGACCCCTTCGTACGAAAATCTGGTGAATGCGTCAGCACCCGAAGCCATAGCGCATCAACTAAGAGACTGGTATGCCTGAATTCAGTGTGGTAACGATTGTTAAAGGAAGGCGAAAGCAGTTAGCCAATCTTTTGTACGCGGTAAAAGCCTCGACGATCCTCCCCTACGATATACAAATCGTTTGTATGGACGACCCGGACGGAATTACAATTCCCAAAGGTTTGCCCGTGAGCATCCATGTCAGTAAAGAAACCCATGAGTTACCACTGGCTGCCGCCCGGAACAGGGGGATTGCCGCGACAAAAACGGACAACGTCATTTTTATCGATGTAGACTGCATTGTTTCGCCAACCCTGTTTGCCACGATGCTGATGAGTCTGGAACCTGAAACGATACTTGCAGCGTACCCCTTGTATTTGCCAATCGTGCCGGATACGGGCAATTATGGTGATTTACAGGACCAGGCGGTACCGCATCCCGCCCGGGAGCGCATACCGGTCGGCCAGCCGGTTGATCATCTTCAATTCTGGTCGTTGATATTCGCGATTCAAAAGCAAACGTTCGACACGATTGGTGGCTTTGACGAATCCTTTAC
Organism: Spirosoma agri; assembly: GCF_010747415.1. NCBI lineage: Bacteria > Pseudomonadati > Bacteroidota > Cytophagia > Cytophagales > Cytophagaceae > Spirosoma > Spirosoma agri. Next base: position 326,934 of record NZ_JAAGNZ010000003.1, read on the forward strand.
AGGGTATGGGGCCGAAGATACCGATTTTGCCATGCTGTTTTATCGGGCGGGTGTCGAGCTGATCTTTGTACACGACTACGTATTACACCAATATCACGACAAGCACGATCCGCCGGTAAACCATTTTGAGTCGATTATTGAGAACGCAACCCGGTATAAGCAAAAATGGCATGTGTTGCCCATGCAGCGCTGGTTGAACGCATTTGCAGACTTGGGCCTGATACAGATCGACCAATCGGATACCATCACCGTCAGGCAGAAACCTACGGATAGCCAGCTAAAAAACAGTGTTTCGCCCCATCCGTATTGATACGTGCACCCGTGGTGATGGGTAAACGTCTTCGACAACAGTCTGTTTTGACCGTAGAACGAGAACGTAACTAAGAGCTAATTAATAATAGACTCATCTACTGCAAGCGAAATTCAATGAACACATTGATTACGCAGCCTTCGACCCCTTTCCAGCGTTTTGTATTTTTCATAGTAACCGTTCCGCGAAGGTAACCTTCTTGTGAATGCTTTTAAGGACTTGTAGAAATAGGAAGACTAGTTCACTGCCCAATAAATAGCGGCCATTCGACCAACCGTTTATTGAACCGATTTATCAAGCTATTACTGACTAACCCATAACCTTTAACCCTACAAGGCGTTAGCGTATCATCCTCTAAACCTATGCACGCATGGCAACGAAAACCGATCCGTCGCCCGACAAACCTAAAACCAGACGTCCCCAAAAACAGGCTGACAACTATGATAAGCCTGACCTACGCCAGCAACTCAAGCAGCAAATCACTGCCGACGACAAGGGGGGGAAACCCGGTCAATGGAGCGCCCGTAAGGCTCAACTGCTGACCCACGAGTACGAGAAAGCGGGGGGTGGGTATCTCAGCGAGGAGCGTACCGACCAGCAGCAACACCTCGCTGAGTGGACCGATCAAGCATGGCAGACCGCCGATGGCAAACCCGCCCAGCGGGCAGGCGGCACCACGCGGTATTTACCCAAGGAAGCCTGGGCGAAACTCTCACCGGCTGAGCAAAAAGCAACCAATGACAAAAAACAGGCAGGCTCCAAAAAGGGCGAGCAAGTTGTGTCCAACACAAAAAAAGCGAAATCGGTCCGTAAAAAGGCGGAAGATTAAGGGGCTAATCGTTTTATAAGCTAACATGCGTATGCAAACAACCATCATTCATTGGTTTCGCAATGACCTGCGGCTGCACGATAATGCAGCTTTGTATCAAGCCTGTCAGGATGCTCAACGCGTGCTGCCCGTCTTTATTTTTGATCCCGCTTCGATAGAAGTCCTACCGGATATTAACGTGCCCAAGGCTGGGAGTCACCGGACGCGCTTCTTGTTGGAAAGTTTAGCCGATCTACGCCGTAGTCTGCGACTCCAGGGCTCCGACTTAGTGATTCGCTTGGGCGACCCAGGTCAGGTGCTGGCCGAGCTGGTCCGTCAGCATCAAGTCAGCGCCATTTACGCTGGTCAGGAAGCCACTTCCGAGGAGATCCAACTCGAAGAGCGGGTCCAACAGGCATTGCAACCCCTTGGTGTGCCACTGAAATTATTCTGGATGCTCTCGCTATACCATCTGGACGATTTGCCCTTCGACGTATCGGAGCTCCCGGATGCCTACCGGGATTTTCGGAAGGGTTGTGAAAAGCAGGCCACAGTACGGGACGAAGTGCCCATGCCTAGCTTACCCACTTTGCCGCAAATCGCAGTGGGCCGGCTGCCCACCCTAAAAGTTATGGGCTTAAAGCCCCCCAAGACTGACCGGCGAGCCGTCATTCATTTTGTCGGGGGAGAAACCTCTGCTCTGCATCGGGTAGCGACCTATTTCTGGGAACGCGATCAGCTTCGAAATTATAAGTACACCCGTAATCAGCTACTTGGCGAGGATTATTCGAGTAAGTTTTCGGTCTGGTTAGCCAACGGGTGTCTATCACCGCGTCGGGTTTACTGGGAAGTCAGGCGCTACGAAGCGGAACGGAAAAAGAACATATCGACCTACTGGCTCATCTTTGAACTAATCTGGCGGGATTATCTTCGGTTTCAGGCCGCTCGGCAGGGGTTCCGTATCTTCCTGGCCAGTGGCCCTCGGAACGTTCCAACCAGAGGTTGGAAAAAAGATTACGATCGATTTGCGAAATGGGCTGCTGGTCAAACCGGTATCCCGTTCGTCGACGCCAATATGCGGGAGCTCAACGCTACAGGCTTTATGTCCAATCGGGGTCGTCAGAACGTGGCCAGTCTACTGCTCCATCGGGGTGAAAAGCCAGATCTGAGCGTATGGTGGCCGTGGGGGGCGGCTTACTTGGAGAGTCAGCTGATTGACTACGATCCGGCCAGCAATTGGGGCAACTGGAACATGGTGGCTGAAGTCGGGGCGGATGCCCATGGCGACCGGTACTTTAATATTTATACCCAGGCTACCCGCTATGACCCTCAGGGTGAATACGTCAAGCGTTGGTGTCCCGAACTGGCGCAGGTACCGGCGGATAAGCTGCACCTGCTATCGCTCAACAGTGCTCAGGATCTGGCTAGTTGGGGCGTTGAACTGGGCGTTACCTATCCGTTCCCGTTAGTAAATCCGCTCAAGTGGACGCGTCGCAAACAGGAGCTTGACCGCAACTTGTTTCCTTTTACCAGTCATTACTTGAGCATTGATGGTAATTTGGTCCATTACGTGGATGAAGGAGAGGGCCCCACTTTGTTACTACTGCATGGTAATCCCACCTGGTCATTTCTGTATCGGCATATGATTCGACAGCTTGCTCCTTACTTCCGGTGTATTGCCCTGGATTATCCCGGGTTTGGACTGAGTACAGCTAAAGCAGGCTACGGCTTTACGCCCCGTGAGCATTCAGGGGTGGTGGAGGCATTGGTCGATCAACTCAGGCTCCGGGATCTGTGTATTATGGTCCAAGACTGGGGTGGGCCTATTGGCCTGGGCTTTGCCGGTCGTCGCCCCGACTTAGTCCGCTCCTTAATTATAGGCAACACCTGGGCCTGGCCCGCCAAGGGCGGGATGGTGGGTTTCTCGCTGGTATTTGGCAATTTATTGGCTCGTTTCTTGATTACCCGCTACAATATTCTGGCGAAGTGGCTCATTCCAGCGGGCACAAATCGTCAACTTACCAAAGCGGAACGTTGCGCGTATATGGCCCCCTTTTCGACGCCGGCTTCTCGGCTGCCTACGTGGGTATTTCCAAAGCAAATTCGAGCCAGTAAGGCGTATCTGACCGAAGTCGAAGCGGGCTTAGCTCGGTTACGAGACAAACCAGCGCTAGTGGTATGGGGCGAAGCCGACGGGGCTTTCGGTCAATCGGAACGACTTCGGCTGCTTGGTTACTTTCCCAATCATCGGGTCCAGCTTCTGCCCAATGCGAAGCACTTTATCCAAGAAAACGCACCTGACGAGATCTGCGCGGCTATTCTGGAATCAGTCCGTTAAAGGGGACTCACAAACCGGTTATAAAGTGAGGTCCTGATTCTTTGTGGCAAGATTTAGCCTTATAAGACGGGCTTTGATTCATGGTTGCCAGTGGGGTTAGGGCTTTTGGGGATTCCATTCCTTGGGTATCCCCTACCTCTCTTAGGTGTTGAATCTCGAAAAAAACGCTCCCCCTGAGATGAAGGAAACTTCACGCAACTGCGTCTTAAATGGGGCGTTTAAACAGACGCTTTATAGTGTCCATTTCTGAACGGTCAATGTCCAAAAATGGACAGGCAATTTTGACGAATTGGCGTATCTGTGCCTGATAGGCCTGTTAAGCAGAGTGGTACAATAATTGACCATGACTTCTCAATGACCAATCAGAACGCTTACTAAAGAACGACTATGGTACGCAGTTACGTCAAAATCGCCTGGCGAAACCTGGCCCGTTATAAAGCATTCTCGGTCATCAATATCGTTGGATTAGCCACGGGCATGGCTGTCACCATCCTGATTGGGCTTTGGGTCTACGACGAACTCTCCTTTGATCGACAGAATCCGAACGCAGATCGCATTGCCCAAGTTTGGCAGATCGTCCAATTTGATGGCGAAAAGGCGGCCTACAACGTAGCATCCATTCCGCTGGCGGAAGAACTGCGCCAGAACTATCCTGACTTTACTCGTGTAGCCCTGGCGACTGCTGACCGGGAGGTGGCGTTGACGACGGGAGAAAACCAGTTCACACCAACGGGTCGATTCGTAGAGGCTGATTTTTTGCCCATGATGGGGGTTCAGATGCTACAGGGACCACCCCAGAACTTAGCGGATGTCAACACGATCATCTTGTCCAGTTCGCTCGCCCGAACGCTCTTCGGCGCTACCAATCCACTCAATCAGCTGGTTCAGCTCGATAGTAAAGTGAGCCTGCGGGTGACGGGCATTTACCAGGATTTTCCCCCCAACAGTACATGGAGTGCCGTGCACTACCTGGCCCCCTGGTCCTTATTCCTGGGAATTAATCCAGGGGCGAAGAAAGCCCAGGATAATTGGGATGAAAACTCCTATCAAGTCTTCGCCCAACTGAAGCCGGGGGCTTCCCTGGAACAGGCTTCGACGAAGATCAAAGATGTGCGGATCAAACGCGACAACCCACCGCCTTATAAGCCCGAATTCTTCCTGCATCCGATGACCAAATGGCACCTGTATTCCGACTTTGACAATGGAGTCAATATCGGGGGACTGATTCAATTTGTGTGGCTGTTTAGTTTGATTGGAGGATTTGTGCTGCTGCTGGCCTGCGTCAATTTTATGAACCTCTCCACGGCCCGCTCCCAGCAGCGGGCTAAAGAAGTGGGTTTGCGCAAAGTAGTCGGTTCCTTGCGAGGCCAACTGATTGCCCAGTTTGTGGGCGAATCCCTGTTGATTACCAGTCTGGCTTTCCTCTTGGCGCTCGTAGGAGTGCAGCTGAGCTTGTCCTTCTTCAATCAACTGGCCGACAAACAAATTTATCTTCCTTGGGCCAATCCTTACTTCTGGGGGATCGGCGTCAGCTTTAGTTTGCTAACTGGCCTGGTTGCTGCCAGTTACCCCGCGCTCTTCTTATCCTCGTTTCAGCCCATCCGGGTCCTGAAAGGCAGTTTCAGCACTGGTGGGCGGAGTAGCCTCCCCCGTAAAGCACTCGTTGTTTTTCAGTTTACCGTCTCCGTAACGCTCATCATTGGTACGGTCATTGTGCTCCGCCAGATCAATTATGCCAAAGACCGGCCTACGGGCTATAGTCGTCAGGGGCTCATCGAGGTCAACATGCGTACGCCGGCCCTAATGGGTCATTTCGACGCGTTGCGAACCGACTTGCTGGCTACAGGGGCCGTTCAAGAAATAGCCGTTTCCAACGGGTCCGTGACGGTGGATCAGACGGGGGTAACCAATGTCTCCTGGCCCGGTAAATCGCCCGATTTACATCCCTTATTCATGACCAATCAAATCTCCCAGCAATTTGGTAAGACCATCGGCTGGCAACTAAGCGCAGGCCGTGACTTTTCCAGGGCTTTCAGGGGCGATTCGGCGGGGGTGGTGCTGAACCAGTCTGCCTTAAAATTGATGGGCCTGAAAGACCCCCTGCATACGATGATCAATTGGAACGGTCGCGATTTACCCATTATTGGCATAGTCAATGACCTGATTAAGGACAGCCCCTTTGGGCAGGTTACGCCCTCGCTCTTTGTCTTATACGATGCGTCGGCGGGGGTGCTGACGCTCAAACTCTCCCCTACGATAGCCACCAGCGTGGCGCTAACTAAAATTGCGGGCATCTTCCATCAGTATGATCCCAGTACGCCCTTCGTCTACAAATTTGTGGATGAGGAGTATAGTAAAAAGTTTAGCGCTGAAGAGCGGATTGGTAAACTAGCCACGTTGTTTGCCAGCTTGGCCATTTTCATCTCTTGCTTGGGCATGTTTGGTCTAGCCTCATTCACGGCCGAACAACGTCGCAAAGAAATTGGTATTCGCAAAGTACTGGGGGCAACGGTGCTGACAGTATGGGCTTTGCTGGCCAAGGACTTTGTGGGACTGGTCGTATTGGGTTGTTTTCTGGCGCCGCCCATTGCCTGGTATTTTCTGCATGATTGGTTGCAAAGCTACAGCTATCGTACGCCGATCTCGGGGTGGATTTTTGTGGGCTCGGGGGTGGGGGCGTTACTGCTTGCGTTAGTAACGGTGAGTTACCAGAGTATCAAAGCGGCTTTGATAAATCCAGTGAAGTCCTTACGAAGCGAATAGCATTACCAACTAGATATTCTCAGATAATGCTCCCACCTGAGACGAGGGGACAATCCATATCTTGAGTCCTTACTCGGCGCGTTTGGGTAGACATTCTGTTTTGTAGTTTTACTTATGAAATTAGTAATCCTTTTCGGGCCACCTGCTGTGGGTAAAATAACCGTTGGTCAGTTGTCAATGAGCGGGTCTTTTATCCTGCTTTTTTAGTAGTTAATCGTATCAAGAGGCATTAATTGCAAAAAGACTATGATTGATAGGAAATTAACGGTGGTGCTCCTGACCTTACTTTTCTGCTGGTCGTCAAGCCTGGCCCAAAACACTTGTACGATTCGGGGACAAGTTATCGGCCGACCGAGAGGTACGGTTTACCTCTACGAATCTAGGGTGCTTAATCAGGCGGCCAAACTTGTTGACTCGGTTTGCCTGAAGAGCTCGTTCTTTTCCTTCCAAAGAGAATTAAAGGAACCCGCTGGTTATATTCTCGCCTTGAGCAACGCACCCGGGCAATTCTATTTTATTTGGGATACGAATGTCGTTATCTCTCTTCGATCGGATGATCTCAACCAGTCACTCGTCGAGGAGTCACCCGTTAATGAAGCCCTGAAAAGCTTTTCTGATACCGTGACGATGATCTATGATAAGCGACTCAATGAAATTAGTCAGGCGCTTTCTCAGGGCCGAGCGCAGAATGATACGCTCAGGGTGAAGCAGAATTACCAGGATTATTACACGATCCGGGTTAAGCAACACACTTCTTTTTTGGCTTTTATGCAGGCACAAAACGAGTCGTGGGCCGCTCTCTTTCTCTTATTGACTCATCACAAAGAATTAGGCAGACAGCAAACGCTCAACCTGTTGGGTGCAATGTCGAAACAACTTCAGCAGAGCCAACTAGGGAGTCGGTTAAAGGCAATCATCAACGACCCAGCGTATTTGATTCTGCCCTAAAGAAAGTCGAATCGATGCCTGCTTCCGCATGAGCTGGGTGCCCCTTGATTGATTAGTTAAAACGTCGCGGTTATAAAAGGCTCATACTGCCGAGTCAACCGTTACGTTAAATATCTATAAAACAGTCGGTTGGTTAACATATCTTAACAGGTATAACACCCTAGTATAGCGGCCATGTCCTGTAGTTTTGGCAATTCCTTACACAAAACACATGCGACTAACTTTACCGCTTATGACTTCGTTTAAACTACTCAATCGGCTGGTCGGCTGGCTGGTCTTCATCATTGCACTCGTTACGTACTCGATGACCGTCGAGCGAACGGCCAGTTTCTGGGACTGTGGTGAGTTTATCGCTTCCTCGTTTAAGCTCCAGATTCCGCACCCCCCGGGTGCACCCTTCTTTCTCCTGATTGGTCGGCTACTGTCCATGCTGTCTCTGGGCGACTTAACCCGGGTTGCTTACTGGGTGAACATGGGTTCGGTCGTGGCTAGTGCGTTCACGATTCTGTTTTTATGCTGGACCATCAGCCTGTTGGCTCAGAAGTTACTCGGTAAGCCAGAACACGCGTATACCCCAACCGACAGCTGGCTCATCGTGGGCACCAGTGCGGTGGGTGCTCTGACCTACACCTTCTCGGACACCTTCTGGTTTTCGGCCGTTGAAGCCGAAGTGTACGGAACGTCCTCTTTTTTTACTGCGATCGTTGTCTGGGCCGCCTTCAAATGGGAACGTATCGAGGATGATGCAGCGGCCAATCGCTGGCTTATCCTGATTGCTTATTTGACGGGCTTATCCATTGGGGTCCACCTGTTGAACCTGGTAATCATCCCGGCCCTCACGCTGGTCTATTATTTCCACAAATCTACAAAACCCACTTTCTGGGGAGGCAGCCTGGCCCTGGGTATTGGGTTTGTCCTGTTAGGCATTATTAACGCGGCTATTCCGAGTTTACCGGCGCTGGCCTTCGTGGTGGAGCGGCTGTTTGTCAACTCGGTTGGTTTACCCTTCAACTCCGGGACGATTTTCTTTGTCGTAGCCTTACTCAGTGCTCTTGGTTATGGCATCGTCTGGTCAATTCGTCAGCAGCGGGCAGGCTGGAATACCGCTCTGCTGGCGGTGTCTTTCCTGCTGATTGGCTATGGATCGTACATCCAGGTCCTGGTGCGGGCTAATTTCAATCCTCCGCTGAACGAAAACAATCCCAGCGACATCCTAAAGTTTCGCGCTTACCAGAACCGGGAACAGTACGAAAGTCGCTCGCTGCTGTATGGACCGGTATTCACCGCTCAACCCATCGATCAGAAGCGAGGAGCGCCGATCTGGAAACGGGGTAAGGATACCTACGTGATCGCCGACTATTATCCGGAGTACGTCTATGCGCCGGGGGACGAGATTCTGTTTCCCCGCATCTATAGTCGTCACCTTAATCATCCCCAGCTCTACCGCCAGATACTGGGTCTGGCGGAAGGGCAGAAACCAACCATGGGTGATAACCTTAAATTCCTGTTTGGCTACCAGTTGAGCCATATGTGGTGGCGTTACCTGATGTGGAACTTCTCGGGTCGGGAAAGCGATCAGGAGGGGGCGGGGTATCTGCTGCCCTGGTCGTCGAATCAGGGTGTGCCGGATTTATTGAAGGCGAACAAAGCCCGTGATAACTTTTATATGCTGCCGTTTCTGCTGGCGCTGTTGGGCATCGTCTTCCAGTACCGCCATCGACGGCATGACTTTCTGGTGGTTGGCGTGCTCTTTCTGCTGACGGGTGTAGCCCTTCAGGTGTTTCTTAATTCGCCCCCTTCCGAACCGCGGGAACGGGATTATATTTACGTGGGGTCTTACTATTTCTTTGCCATCTGGCTGGGACTGGGGGTAATGGCCTTAGTAAATTTTGCCCGTTCTTTTCTGGGGCGGTTTAAATCCGTTGCCTTCCGTCACGAGGTTGTGCTGGGGCTGTGCCTGCTGATCCCCATTATGTTGTGCGTCAAAAGCTGGGATAATCATAACCGGGATCACCGGTTTCATTCCGTCGATTTCGCCAAAAATATGCTTAGCTCCTGCGCCTATAATGGCATTCTGTTTACCGAAGGGGATAATGATACGTTTCCACTCTGGTACGTGCAGGAAGTGGAGGGTTTCCGGCGGGACGTGCGCGTCTGTAATCTGAGCCTGCTGGGCACCGAGTGGTACATTCAGCAAATGAAGCGCAAAACCTACGAGTCGGATGCGGTGCCCATGTCGCTGGAGTTCGATCAGTTTGACAAGGGTAAGAATGATATCGTCCCGTTTTACGAAGTGGCCGGGGTCAAAAACGGTATCGACCTCAAACAGTACCTGAGCCTGGTCAAGGCGAACAGTCCAGCGATTCAGGTGCCCCTGACGACGGGTGAAATGACCAACATTCTACCCGCGTCCGTTCTGTTTTTACCCATTGATAAAAAGGCCGTTGACGCAGCCAGATTCGTTCCCGCTTCATTACGTCCTTTCCTGAGCGACACGCTGCAATGGACAATTGGCAAGAAGGATCTGTATAAACCTGATCTGATTATGCTGGACGTAATTGCTACCAACAACTGGCAGCGGCCACTCTATTTTTCCAGTACGTTAGCCAGTGAACATTATCTGAATCTGAAAAACTACATGCAACTGGAAGGGTACGCCTACCGGCTCATGCCCGTAGCGGTGCCCGATGCCACCGACGGCTACGTAAATTCGGATAAAATGTACGATACCCTACTCCATAAAGCGCAATGGCGTGAACTCGACAACCCGGCGGTGTACTACGATGAAACGTACACCGGGCCACCCGTCATTTCAGCCCGGATTGCTTTTTTGCGGTTAGGCGAACATTTGCTACGAGAGGGAAAACCTGCTAAAGCCCGGCAAGTCCTGGACTACTCCTTAAAGGTAATGCCTGATAAAAGTATTCCGTACGACTACATCTCGTCCCATTACGTATCGCTTCTGTTCAGTCTGAACGAGGCAAAAAAAGCACTAACCATTGCTGATACGATGGCTACCCGGGCCGATCAGAATCTAACCTACGCGAAAAGTGGCAAAGGTCAGTTTGGTAACCCCAGTTCCGATCTATACATTCTACAGGCAATTGTCGACGCGTGCCGACGAGCCAATCAGTCCGCTGCGGTTAGCCGGTACGAAGCCATCTTCCAGAAGCACGTAAACAGCTTTAGTTGATCGGGACAACGTCGTTTTTGCTTAGACTTAACCAGCCGTATTCAGGTTAGCTAATGTAGGTGTCTGACGGATGGTAGTAACTTCTTGTTCTTAATTGAGTTCGTTACATTTCTTACGTAGAGGATTGGCCTATGAATGGGAAGGATTTCAGGTAGTCTTCCCATAATGATGATCCGATCAAGAAATAAGCGTAGAACGCCTAATCAGTTATCTATAAGCAAACAGGAACAATCTTGTGGGTCGATAGATTGTTCCTGTTTGCTTATAGGTTACTTGCTACGCAAGCTTTTAGCCGGGTTCGTCAAAGCGGCCTTTACACTTTGAAAACTCACCGTCAGCAGCGCAATACCTATCGCCAGCAAACCCGCCAGCACAAAGAGCCACCATTAGGGAGACGACCTAAGACTCCTAAAATTACAAACTTTAGCATTCGCTCGTTCAGCGTAGGTCGACGATTGCTGACTTGCCCCATTAGAATCGCTTGATTTACCTGCCGACAATGCTGGAGCATTTGGGTGCAGTTCATTGATCCCCAAAGAGGTCGGCTTAGGGCAGTAAGTAGATTCACACGACATATAGCCGCTTCAGCCATACTATTATTTGTCAGGCTTTGCATCACGCAGTTTTATAAATAGACATCCTAGTACCAATGTATTTAAATTCTCATTTGAACGCTCCATATTCTGAGATGACGAGGGGTTCATTTTTCTATTTTTATTCAGCTAAAGGCGTGTCTGTAGGCGAATTGAATGAAGCAAACGTCTTGAAGATAGTTGCATTATTCTCAGTTACGTTGCATGAGGGTCATTATATTAATAAACTATTCTAAGATCACCCACCCCACAGAAGCAATGAAAACAGATCGGATTGTACGTTGAAAAGGAGAAGAACATTATTGTGTTGATGGAATATCAGTAGATTGGCCTGATCAATTGTAAGTAAAATAACTCTGAAACAGGATTAACCATACAAGTAAATGTCTACAGAAGACTTTGTAAAAGGCTTTTTCCAACTAAAGCAAGAACTACTTGCTAGTTATTTTGAGCCCCAACATGATAAGACTATGGTGGCAGACATGATTCGACAATTGAATCTAGCCCCAAATGATTCGGTAACTTTGTACAACGTGTTAGATGCTGCCATTACTGATACTATGTATACGATTCTCCTAGGTTTAGACGGTGAGCATCCATCGGAAACTGTCAAGAAATGTACAAACTTTATAGTGAGGAAGGGAAGGAGATTACAGGCTCAGGCAACATTGAGGGTTATGCTTATGAGTACTTTCATAACTCAAGGGGTTAACATAAAGTAAGTTGCTGTTGTAAAAGGCGACATTGATTAGATTCTCTTTTTTGACCTCCTGTTTTCTAGCCAAGACAGTGCCGAAATCGGCTCTTATAACGGCTTATCCAACCCCCTTTCCGATTTTTGCAACAGCCACACCCTATATACTACATTCTCTTTACAATTAACATAATTTAAATTGACTTACATAAATGCAAATTATAACATTGTAAGTGGGCTTGCATATTGATGATTTATGAGAATTGTACTACTTCTAATTTTGTTTTCTTTGAGCTTAAAGGCACAAACTGTTGAAATAGCTTCTACTCTTCAAAAGGGGAATATTAGACCCGTTGTGCTAGAAAAAGTGCGGTTAGAGGTTTCGCTTGGGGCTAGCATTTCTCACTTGAATAAATACGCTCGTACTAAACCATTGATAAGTCCCTATGCAGAGTTAGGGGTATCAATTCCACTTGATATCCGAGCAAGACTTGTTCCAACAATTAACTATCAAGTATTCGGATCAAAAAGCAAGTATAGCCTTCCTGTCGGAGAAGCTACAGCTATTAGACAAGTTCCTTATTTATCAATACAAGTAACGGTGAGTTATTTAGTGTCGAAAATAACTAACCCTCACCGTTTTGAATTACAAGGGGGGATTTTTGGAGCAAAGAAATTAGACGATGTTACTATCAATAGAATTCCTAATCAGCCGATCAAAGTCAATTAACAGTACAATGGACATTAATTACGGATTAGTAGTTGGAGCTACTGCTAGCACAAAGGTTAATCAGCGCAATCGGTTAGGCATCGGGCTATTATTTCAGCAAGGTATTCTTGATATTCGCCCTCCAATAGCTAAGCAATATACTGGCGAAGAAACGCTACGAACTCAAGCGTTAACATTAAGTACTTACATCTCATTGTAGTTGCTTATATAAAGTAATTGAGATATACTATAATCTGCTTTTTTAATGTCAAATTCATTTTAAACCAAGTTAATGAGCTTATTAAAACGATTATTATTTGCTAATGAGTCGATCTTCGTCAGGTTACTCATATTCATCGATAAACGAAGCGTAGATTATCAAGTCGACTTTGCTTACCATAATGCCACTTATAAAACAAAATTTTTATGCTGCGCACCTTTTCTCTTTTTACACTTTTTTCTACGTTTTTGGCAATTATTGGAATTACTACTTCACAAGCCCAATCATCTATCCTTCAGTCCTATAAATGGGAAATTTCCTATGATGCATTGCCCCTTATTAATAAAGAAACAACAGCACAGAACCTGACGCTAAGGCGATTTATAACTAATTCAAAAGGCACTACAGCTCTACGATTACAACTTAGAGGAGGATCTAAATCAAGCGAATTTACTGTAGCCTCTGACTACGTTTATGGACAAATTAATTTAGGTTATGAGTGGTATAAACCTGTTGACAAATTCTTATTCTATTATGGGCCCGAAGTCTCTTATTTTTACCAATACACAGATACGGGGTCCTATAAAGTAAATCAGATGTTTCAACAGTACAGCCATGATAGAGTATTAGGCTTCAGCGGATTATTTGGCTGTAAGTACCTTGTAGGTAAGCATTTAACAATTGGTGCTGAGAGCAAATTGAGTTATTCCTTTTTCCGTTCGAGGTCTGAGAGAACGGACTACACCTTTTTCCCTTCAACGTCACAAACCGTTGCTACCGGAGGATTTTCAGCCGACAACAGTTGGCAGGTTGGGGATATAGTTGGCTTGGCATCAGTGAATATTGGATTTATCTTTTGACAGCTTATACCTTCGCTTGCATTGTTAATACTTTATTTCCCTTTACATATTCGTAGTTATACAACTACTATCAAACGAATACCACTTTTTGCTTGATAACTGGATGATACTTTTATAAGAAAACAGTGATATTGATTTAGAAAGAGAACTTAATTTGTGTCTGGATCCCTAGTTGATATTCATGGTCACTGCTGACATGGTCAGAAACTTTTTGCACACTATAAGCTGCCACAGGCTGAACAATGATAGTTAGTTTAGGCATTACTTGGTATTTTACCCCTAAGCCGAGCATCACATAAGGCTTTATAGCCGACAGATCATCAAGTTTTATATTCTCTTCATAAACAAAGCCCGGCCTGGCTCCTTGAACAGTCATTCGTTTGACGTAATAAGCGTAATCAAGCAATAGACCTGCCGAAATATAGGGGGATAAACGACGAGTAGAGGGGATATAATTGACTAAAAGGGGTAGTTGAAACCTACGAAACTTTTCCGAGTAGCTTTCTGCTGGGCCAAGATAGAAGGAACCTGAAGAGTTGTTAAACAATAAACCAGCGGATATTGACCACTTTGCAGTAAAGGCATAGTTAGTAGTTAATCCAATGGAGTAGCCTTGATGGGATCCAACTGCCGGATTTGATGGGTTCTGTAAAGCTGATGGTTTAATAGTTATATCACGGTGATGCCAGGTTGGCGAAAACGTCAATGCATATGTAATTCGACCCTGAGCTTTTACACCAAGCGGCAACAACCAACTGATTATAAGAATGCTCAAAAAAGTAATCTTGTTTTTCATAAAAGTTGAGTAAGTTGTTGAAATTAGACGTTCGTCTATTACATAACACTTAAAGTAAAAATAAAACTAAGTCGTTGAGCAAAAAGTGGTACTCGTTTGATAGTAGTTGTATAACTAATGTGGCTGTTGCAAAAGTCTGGAATGGCTTTTATGGATAACGACTGTAAGCTATGGAAGGCTCTAGTAATGACCAATCATTACTCGTTTTACAAGCCGAACGAGATTTGTTCCGACTTTTGCAACAGCCACTCTAGTTATACAACAGGTCTGAGGATAATGCAAACGATTTTATGATTGTCATTTGCATTATCCTCAGACCTGTGCTACAGCTCATGCCCTAGGTACAACTTTATGCAATGATGAATCACTATCCTCATAAATGACTCTGGCAAGATCGGCACATAGTAGTCTTATTAACTTTGATTTGAGAGCGGTACACTCGTTAAAGAAATAAGTTTCCAAGAGTCCCCCATTCGCTGCATCAGTAGGGTTTGCCGGGTTTTTTGAGCCCACATATCTAGTCTGGCGCTATACTTGACCGAGCAAGTAACGGTGTAGTAGTCGCTGCTCATTGGTGTGAATTGCCAATTCCCATACTCGACTCGATCCGCCCGTTTCAATACAGAATCAGGGTTGGTTTGAATAAACTTTTCTATTTGGGCCCAACCCTCATAGGCTATAGCTTTCATGCCATCCTTTGTCTCTTGGAAAAATAAGATCCGTGTGTAGGGTAGAGGAGAAATAAAAGAAATTAGGCGGTTATGATTGCTGTTTTTGGCTGCAAAGTTGAATCGAACTATCGACTTTTTGATTGCCTCCTCATCTTGAGAATTTTGAGCGAAGCTGGTTAAACTACAGGCTAGAAAACCAATGAGCAAGAAGCGTTGCATATAAGTGAAGGGGTTAGAACTAAACTAAATTGTAGTAATAATCGGCTCTTTTAGTGCTAAACGTTTGACAAAGAGTTTAATATATGTGAGTATACCAATAGATCAGCGTATACCCAAATAAGTAGCATACGCTTCTTGATATTTTTATGAAAGCGTTGAATGTGCTGTAGGCGACCAACGGAAGCTGTTAGGCGAGGTGCCGTTTGTCTGCCCCAATCAGGCTGTAGAAAGGCTCAAATAGGGGTCTGACAAAGCCAAAGTCCACGTCCTGTAAAAAAAGCTGGTAAAAGTGATGGGCTGGCACAAGTTTAACCAGCGAGGTATTCGATGGATGGATAGCCTAGCATACGCTAACAACCTATCTATTCCTCAATGAGTTACTTTTGCAACAGCCGCAAGGATTATATAACAAAATCTGTCTCGTATGCTATTCACTTCCTCGAAGCTTCATTTACTGATTAAGCCTTTACAGTGGTTAACTGGTTTGATCCTGTTAAGCCTAATACTACTAGTAGGTAGCTGGGCTTGGCTAGACGGGGTGGAGCCACCTAGTCACGCAGTTCAGTCCCAGTGTGGCGATCAACCTACTTTTAGAATTAAGTCAGCTCCCATTTCAACGCCTACATTAAAGAGAGGTCAATCGCTCTTTATCAATCATTGTCAGTCTTGTCATGAGATGACCAGTACGAAACGGATTGGCCCGGGTTTACTAGGCGTTACTGTACGAGCACCCAGTCCAGCGTGGCTTATGAGATGGATTCAGAATCCTTCAGAGGTGCTTCAATCGGGAGATGCCTACGCGAACCAGTTAGTGAAGGATTATGCTCCGGTTGTCATGCCTGGCTTTCCCAAGCTCAAAGAGTCTGACTTAAAAGCGATCTTGAGCTACCTAGATAGTTACACAGTAGAGGGGGCAGGTTTTGCTGAATAGCCTTTATATCATAAGCCTCTTAACATAATTACCACTTATACAACATGAGAACTCAAGAGGCTTTTAATCAATGGCTGAACCGAATAACACTGTCTGATATGCCAGGTGCAGACGTAATAGCGTTCAATTTTGGAATTTTTGAGGACCAGCAAGTGGGTTATAAATTGTACATCGCTGGATTAAAAGTTTATGATTCAGAAGATAATGACTGGGCTACTGAAGAAGATTATATTCCGCAAGAGAGGTACTTCACCTTGTGTGTAAAATCTCACGAAGAAGACTGGAAGCAGGTACAGGATAAAGTAGTAGAAATGATAAAGACGTACCAATCTACCCCGGACTACCTTGACTCCTTTTTGAGCAAAGCTAAAGCAGTAACTACAGGCTTTGACGATGGTGAACTGCTAAGAGTTATATACTATTTTTCATAGTCCGTCTTATATGTAATATACGGGCATAAGTTGACAGTAATTTCATGACATAATTCCAGTGGCTGTTGCAAAAGTCGCCACTTATTCACAAGGGCTCCTTAGTCAGGCAGTTTCTGGCCGTCGAATGGCTTGCGATTTAATTGATAAACCGGGCTCTTTTATCCCATTCCAGACTTTTGCAACAGCCACGCCACTCATGTAACAAAATTAGTGAGCATCATAATCAGTGAGAACTCGTACGACATCGTCAACAGTTAGTGTCTCGCCGGGGGGTATAAGGCTTCGATTCACATTGTCACCCATTGCTTGCAAAAACGATTTACGAGTTAGCTGAAAAGTGTGAAATAAGCCGTTTGGTAGCTTGAGGTAGTAATAGCGTTCTAGGCCCAAAAAGTAACCAATTAGGTAGGCGCTCCCGTAGGGTTGAGGTAGTAGTAACTTCATCTGCCGCTTGTAACTGCTAAACAACTGGGCATCCCCCTGGTAAAGAATTTGGTAATAGGTTGGGTAACCATGTTGGGTCAAGCGAACAAATTTGGCGTCCCAAATCTTAAAAGCAACTGGCTCCAATTGATAAGTGGTTGTATCTTGATTAAAGCGGCACAAAATTTCATTCGTAGCCACATTATAAGCGATCTGACAAGGGGTTTCGGCCATGCCTGTTTTTAGCTGAATACTACCATGCTGCCAAGTGGGATAAGCCCAGTAAGGAGTGCCCTTCATAATTTGCTGGTTTTTTTTACCCAAGTTGAATAGAGTATATACTTGGCCAGTACTGTCCTGACGGACATCACGTCCATGAGCTAAAGTAAAACGCATTCCCCCATTGTAAGCACTTGAGCGCGTACCGGATTGCGCCCAACTTAATGTCTGACTTAGCAGACTAATGGTGAGTAGACTATTTAGAAAATGAGTGAGGACTTGCATAGATGTGAAGCAGATTAAGTGTTATTCGATAACTAGGTTCCTTGTATGGCTAAAGTGTTATGGTTTAATAAAGTAAAGAGAACGACCTAACTCTACAATAAAATAGAACTAAAAAACTGACTGGTACGCTGCATTTTGAAAGTTAATTACTTTAGGCTACTTATGGCTCTACTTTACAAGTAATGCGATCAGATTGGTTCACAGGAATAATGCAATTATTGTAAAGAAACTTGCTTCATTCCATTGACCTGTATACATGCCTTTTCCTGTATGCAAATAGGAAAAAAGAAATAACTTACGTCTCATTTAGGAGCCTTTTTTGCAACTGTTTGTTTTAGGATTGCAGTTAGATATCTTAATAACTGTCAATTTCAGTTCGTAGCATACGGAGTCGTAGGGGACGGATAGGGTTGGTCAGTTATTAAATGCCATAACGCTCCTTCGTCCCAAGTAGGATCATTGAGTGAGTAAGAATAAACACACCTGGGCAAAATTATCGTTTTCGGCCCCTATTCATTGGCACGCTCACTCATCCGTGACGAATGCTGCCTAAAGACTTTTGATTGGTAATCTAAAAAGAGTTAAATCGGCAAGGGTCTCCCCTTCGAGCCTGACATCGGGTCAAATGAAGCCGGACCAAACCGGTTGTCAATAAGGGCTGTGGCTGAGACTCAAGGCGCGTTTGCCAGAAGCCACCCATCAGCTTAAGACGGGATGCCTCGTCACGGACCGTTACCGGCATGGCTGATTAAGCAACTTCTGAGCCAAATCGTTGTTCAATCAGCTAGCCCTGGTTTATCTTTGCCAAGAAACCGTTTTTTTGCCAATGGAGTATTGCATCACCTACTTCAGTTCAGCCGTCAGCTCGACGACTGAACAGGTTGTTCTAGACATTATCAACGTAAGCCGGCAGAAAAATGCCCGTCTGGGTATTACCGGCGTGTTACTCTACATCAATGGTCATATTGTGCAGGTGCTCGAAGGCCAGCAGGACCTGGTTGAGGAGGTATACAAGAGCATTCAGGCCGACCCCCGTCACACTGACGTTCGAACGGTTATTCGCCAACCCATTTCGCAACGGTTATTCGACCGCTGGCATATGGGTTACGAGATCCTAAGCACTCGTCAGTATGAGGAAGTACGTTCCCTTATTCCAATCGATGCCCAATCGGCGGCTGCCGGGGATACCGAACAACCCGTTATTGTCCGGATGCTCAAGGGTTTCTTTGAGCTCAATAGCCTTCACCGGACTCCTTAAGCCTACCAACTGGTCGATTTATTCCCCGCATTAAGCCCGATTGGGATTCAAACGGCACGTAAATTTGTTTGGTTTTTATACACCCGTGTGCCGTGACTCTATGACCGATCAGTCGATGCCATTTCCCTTCCGCTCAGGTAGCCTGGCCGAGCAGGAACGCCTGCGCTATGCGATCCAGGCGGCTCAGGTGGGCACCTGGAATCTGGACGTTAATGGGCAACAAGTGTGGTGGGACCAGCGGTGTCAGGAACTCTACGGCTCAGCAGGAGGCCCCGTGGTGAGCTATCAGCATTGGCGGCAGTTAGTGAGCCAGGAAGACCAGGAGCGGGTTGACAAAGCCATCAAACTGGCCCTTGATCCCTCCTCAACGGGAACTTTTGATGTCCAGTTTCGCGTCAGAAGTCGGCAAGATGGGTCGTGGCGCTGGTTGCATGCGCAAGGTCGTGCCTACGTAGATATCCTGGGGGCTGCCTACCGGCTGTCAGGCCTTGTGCGCGATATTACGGCCCAGGTTCAGACGCGGCAACAATTAGAGATCAGCAAAGCCCGTTTCCGCAGCCTGGTGCTTCACTCCCCGACGGCCACCGTCTTCTTTGTGGGCGAAGAGATCGTGATTGATACGGTCAATGCGCCCATGCTTCAAATCTGGGGTAAGGATGAATCGGTTGTGGGTCAGCCCGTTCATCAGGTCATGCCTCAACTGGCCGGGCAACCCTTTGTGGACCTGTTACGGCGCGTTTATGATACGGGCGAACCGTATCATCATCAACAGGCCCGGGGGCAGCTTGTCATCGATGGCCACTGGCAGGAGTCCTGGTTTAACTTTTCCTGTAATCCCGTATATGCCCCGGACGGCACCATCTTGGGCCTCATCAATACGGCCACCGATGTAACCGGGCAGGTGGTCGCCATTCGGGAAAGTGAACAACGCTACAAATTACTAGCCGAGCAACTCGAGCAGCGCGTAGCCGAGCGCACGAAGGAACTAGCGGATGCGATCGATGATCTAAAACGCTCGAACGATAATCTCCAGCAATTCGCCTACGTGGCTTCTCACGATCTGCAGGAGCCCCTGCGTAAAATTCAGCAGTTTGGGGACTTGTTAACGAGCCAGTACGCGGAGTCGTTGGGTCCCGCCAGCACCTACCTGGAGCGCATGCAGGCGGCCGCCAGCCGGATGTCAAGACTAATCCGGGACTTGTTGAATTACTCCCGTATCTCGACTAGTCAGCCGGTAGCGATGGCGGTCGATTTAGGTAGCCTGCTGACCCAACTCCTGAGTGATCTGGACCTGGTTATCAGTGAGAGTGGCGCGGTCATCACTGTTGATCCGTTGCCGGTGGTGATGGGTGATGCGATTCAGTTGAGCCAACTCTTTCAGAATCTGCTGACCAACGCGCTTAAATTTAGTCGAACCAACCGGGCTGGCGAGCTAACCACGCCACAAATTCGGATTAGTGCCCAGTTCATCACGCATGCCCAGCTGCCGCTGACGATCCAGCCCACCCGCCCGGCAGTGACCTACCATCGTATTGACATAAGCGATAACGGGGTTGGATTTGAGGAGAAATATCTGGACCGCATTTTTCAAGTTTTCCAACGGCTTCACTCTCAAAACGAGTTTGTTGGTACCGGCATTGGGTTGGCCATTTGTCAAAAAGTGGCGCTCAACCACGGAGGGGCCATTACTGCCAACAGCCAACCCGGACAGGGGGCTACGTTTAGGGTATACCTGCCTGCTTAAGGGTCTGTTTCAGCGAGTCATTCTTGGCTAGCAGCTTTCATGATGTGCTATGGGAAGTGGATAAAGTTGAGGTTTATGTTAACAAGAAGGTCCCACTTCGAAAGCAGATTCCTAAAAACTCCTGCGTCTCAGGTGGGAGCGTTATTTGATATTCTTAGTCAAAACTTTCCTTAACTGAGTAAGCGCTAATTGATAGCGTGCCTTGAACGAAAACGAAAAGTGTGACAGATCTTCAAAGCCTACGGCAAAGCAAACATCCGAAACGCTCCGCTCCGTTTTTGTTAGCAAAAAGTACGCTTCTTCTAACCGCTTAGCAACTAGCCAACGACCCGGAGCGAGGCCAAAAATCCGGGTAAAATCTCGTTTGAAAGCGCTTAAACTACGACCCGTTAAGTACCCAAACCGAGCCAAGCTTACATTGAACCGGTAGTGACGATTCATAAACGCTTCCAGATCGATCTTACCTGGCGTATTGAAATTAAACAGTACATTAGTCAAGCTAGAATCAAGCTCAACTAATAGCTTAACCAAGGCTTTCTTTGCAACAACTTGGTTTTGTTCGCCCTCGGGTTTGTCCATAGCCTGCTCCTCAATGAGGTCATTGATAAAGCGTAGCAGGGGCGGATTGGGTTGAATCTGGATCAGAGCGCTTTTTTGGCGATGCACGTCGGCCTGGTACCCCTGTTCTTCGCTCAGGCTTTTTAGTAAATCTTCACTGAAGAAGACGGTAGTTGTCTTAAAACGACCTTGGTCAGGCTGTTTCTGCAACAATAAGCGAAAAGCACTTGGTGAGGGCCAATTATTCATCAAATCAGCAGTTGGCTCTTTTAACCCCCGTTTCACAAAGCAGCTATATGAATGCCCTCCTCGTCTCAGACAGGAGCCTTTTGTGAGAAAGGCAATGCCCTTACCGACCTTTCTGAATCATGATTGGGGTCGCTTGACTGTTGAAAATCGGTTCCTACCATCTGTTTTCCTTATAGAATAACTTTAAGTGGGTATTGTACTGTGGTCACCTGTTCAGATACCCTATTCCAACAAGTCAACGGCTCAATCTTAACTAAAGAGATGGAAAACGCACTCCTGTCGGTCAACAACCCTACCTCGACCCAAGACCAGTAAACAAAATCCCGTGGTCAGTTCTTTGTCTGCCAACCGCCATTAGGCCTGGCTCCGGCGCCAATGAACTCGTAGGATAAACCAGGTATAAAATAGATCCGATGAGTTTCGATTAGCTAGCACTAGGGCTCAATTGTTGGGCACCGCCCCCCCCCTCTCCTTACCGGATAAAGTTGGAGACGTATACCATATCGTCAATATTCACGGGGAAATACTGACGCAGAGGATGCAGATGTGCAAAATGATGCCAGCTTCCTCCTGTCATCGTCTGATTCTTAAAAAAGGGGCGTGTGCGGTAAAGGATACGCTCGACCCGACTTTTGCTCGCCAGGCTCAAGAGTGAAGTAGCGATTAAGGCGGTGGGAAAAATGGTATTGTCAGCCACTGTCCAGTCTAGCATCAACTCATTGGCTGCGATGTAACAGCAAAACTCACCGTTGGGATATATTGGTGGTGAAGCAGATAGTCAATTCCTTGGTCGATCGCTTTATCGACCCGCTCACGTAGTGAGGAAGGCTTGGCTGTCATAGAATTTGTTGAGTGATGGCGCAGGTCGAAAGCTTGCCGTCTTTGCCTACGAGCGGTTTAGATAGTGATGGGTATGGGCACTGATTAAAGTACCCTTACCGAAGAATGTAACCCCCTTTACTGTATCGAAAAAGCACCGTTATCTTCAGCCTTCTCTGTTCCGGTAATAGACGCGTTGAAATTGATAACAACCCCCACTTCTGAGCATTATAACGTATCCAGTAAAAGGAACACAGCCCCGTTCAGGCCTCGTTTCTGTAGCCAACCAAGTTAGATAGCGCTTAGCATGGTAGTCAATCAACTGTAGCTGCTTTACTGAACCGCACTCATTACGGGATAAATCGAGTCGCCTGGCGGTCTTATCCAACGTGCGCTTTAAAGCAACTTAGTGGGTAGTACCGTCGAAAAGGGCAAATTACGTTCGTGAATTATCGAAAGTAGCTATACCAATAAAGTAACCTTCAAAAAGATATAATTGATATAAACTCAAAGGCATACCCTGTCATTAGAATAGATCATCGTTTCTATTATTTACCGTTACCGTCAGAACAGTTTAAGAGTAGACTTTGCTTAATAGTATTTTAATCTTTTCTGTGAGTAAAGGTTCTGTTATTATTCTTTATTAATTTATTTAAAGTAGTCATCTGTAAGTGAGGAAAAACGTTAGGAACTAAATAAAATGTCCTCATTAAATTATTTAATCATTAACAACGAATTAATCATAAGGAGCCTTTATAAAAAATTAAAAAAGACTAAATTTTTCATAAAGGCTCCTTATGATTGGCATAAAAATAACCTAAATACCAACCGGCTAACTAATTGATTGTAAGTAGTATATCTTACAGACATGGGCGCTGTTTGGGCAGAGGAAAATCTTGCCCTATCATATATAATTCAGTGTGGATTTTTATATTTTATATTTTTTAACTCACAAACGTATGAAGACGAATATACAGAAATGCATCTGTAAAGTTGGTTGGCTTATGCAGTTTATTCTATTGAATATTTTGCTGTCAAAACTACTTACTGTAAGTGCCGGAATTCCTGTTCCCAGGCTAGTAGATATACCTATTACTGGAAAAGTTATTGATTCAGAAACTCAAACAGCGTTGCCGGGCGTAAATATTATTATTAAAGGAACCGGTACCGGAACAACAACAGATACAGAAGGAAATTATAAGATTTCTGTGCCAAATGCTTCGGCAACTTTAGTGTTCAGTTTTGTCGGTTATAATAGTCAGGAAGTAAAAGTAAATAACCGGAGCACGGTTAATATTACGCTGGCACCCGACGCAAAAGCTCTCGGCGAAGTTGTGGTTATTGGCTACGGCACAGTAAAAAAATCAGACTTAACCGGGGCAGTAGCTACCATCAAAGGAGAAGAGCTGATGGATAAACCCGTACCCAACGTCTCCCAGGCGTTGCAGGGGAAAATAGCCGGCGTTGAAGTCAGCGTAAACAGCAACGCACCGGGAGCAGCCGCCAAAGTACGGGTTCGTGGGTTAGGGTCAATCAACTCGAACATCGACCCGCTATACGTTGTCGACGGCGTGATTGGGGTGGATGGCAACTCCATTAACCCGAATGACATTGCCTCGCTGGAAGTGCTGAAAGATGCCTCGTCAACGGCAATCTATGGGGCACGGGGTGCCAACGGGGTTATTCTGATTACGACCAAACGGGGCCGGTCAGGAGCTGCCCGTGTTACGTACTCCGGCGACGTAAACGTGAGCGACCTGTACCGGCACGTCCGAACACTGAATTCAGATGAGTTCATTCAGGTTTACAACCAGGCGTTTGCCAACGGCAGCAAATTTGACCCCAATGGGGCAACCTGGACGCCCCTCGCTCCACTTGATCACGCTCATTTCCCGCTGCTGTTCGATACAAACAACAAGCCTCTGTATAATACTAACTGGGAAAAAGAAGTCTATAAGCCCGCTTTTTCCCAGAATCAGAATCTGAACGTTCAGGGAGGCAATGACAAAACCGTTTACAGTCTATCGCTTGGGTATTTGAACCAGAATGGCTTGATGATCAACTCCGGTTTCAAGCGGTACTCGGTTCGGTTAACGCTCGACAACAACGTTAACAAATGGCTGAAAATTGGTGGTACCATTTCGGGTATCACCAGCCAGCAGAAAGTAGTTTCGGACGGAAACGGCGGTCTGAACGTTCCCCGTTCGGTATCGGAAGAAGTGCCAATCGTACCCGTAAAATACCCGGATGGTACCTGGGCGGGCAATAACGACATTGCCGGTCTGGAAGGAGCCCCTAACCCGGTCAACACCGCTACAAACCGATACACGCTCAATAATACCCTGCAGGCGTTGGGCAATGTTTACCTGCTGTTTCACATCACCAAAGACCTCGACTTCCGGACGGATTTAGGCTATAATGTCAATTACCAGAAAAATAACTTCTTCTCTTCTCAGAACCTGCCGCACATCTCGGCGGATCAGGGCGGGGTAGCTGGTATTACCAACAACTCGACCCGGTACTGGCAATCGGAAAATTACCTGACCTGGAACAAAACCATTAATGAGCGTCAGCATCTGACCGCGTTGCTGGGAGCATCCTGGCAGCAGTACAACCAGGAAACTGCCTACGTTGAGACTCAGAACTTTATCGACGATATTTTTCAGTGGCACAATCTCGGATCGGGTTCGGTAAAAAGTTCGTCGACCTCATCGGATTATAAGTGGGCCATGAATTCTTACTACGCCCGGTTGAGCTATAACCTGAACGAGAAGTATTTATTCACGGCTACGGGTCGCTACGATGGGTCATCGAAATTCGGGGCCAATAATAAATTTGCCTTTTTCCCGTCTGCAGGAGCTGCCTGGCGCGTATCGGAAGAGGGTTTTCTGAAAGGCAATAAAACCATAACCAATTTAAAAGTACGGGCAAGCTATGGCTTGTCGGGTAATCAGGAAATTGGTCAGTACCGCTCTATTGCCCAGATTCAGCCTACCAACACCATACTAGGTGGCACCCAGCAATCGGCATTGCTGCCCAGCTATCTGGGTAACCCCAATCTGAAATGGGAACGATCGCAGCAATTCGATGCCGGGGTCGAACTGGGCATCGGTGAAGCCCTCAACCTGACCGTCGATTATTATAACCGGGTGACCAAAGACCTGTTGTTGCAGGCCCCCATTCCGTGGTCGGCGGGTGAGCAAAATGCCAATGTCTATCAGAACATCGGCTCGGTCCGAAACTCGGGTGTGGAGGTGAGCTTAAACAGCACGAACATCAGAAAGAATAAGTTCACCTGGACGAGCAGTATCGTTTTCACTTCGAACCGAAACCGGATTTTAAAACTGAATAACGGCAACGCGGATATTTTTCCCGGTCCTAATTTTCTGGGTCAGACCAACATTC
Source organism: Spirosoma agri (assembly GCF_010747415.1). Lineage (NCBI taxonomy): Bacteria > Pseudomonadati > Bacteroidota > Cytophagia > Cytophagales > Cytophagaceae > Spirosoma > Spirosoma agri. Next base: position 352,378 of record NZ_JAAGNZ010000003.1, read on the forward strand.
TGCGGGTGGGCGAACCCATCGGATCCTTGTGGGGCATGACCCGGCTGGGTACGTACGGTACCAACGAGGCCGACGAGGCCGCCAAGCACAACCTCAAACCCGGCGACCGGAAATATATCTACAATGCCGATGGAAGCAACTACTACAGCATCATTGGCCGCACCACCCCCAAATGGACGGGCGTACTGAGCAACACGTTCAAATATAAAAACTGGGACCTCACCGCCGATATCCGCTTTGTGCAGGGTATCAATACCGCAGCCACCTTCAAGCATTCTACCGAAGACCGGCAGACGCTGGCCAATAGCCTGGCCACCGTGCTGGATGCCTGGACACCAGATCATCAGAACACCATGATTTCGCAGGTGCGGAACTACAAATTTGCGCAGGATTCGCACTTCGATACGTGGTGGGTAGAAGATGGCTCGTTCATTCGTGGGCAAAACTTTGTACTGGGTTACAACTTCGACAATGCTGCCCTGCAGCGTATGAAAATAAACCGGCTGCGGGTCTATGCGAGTGTACAGAACCTGTTCATCATCACCAAATACAGCGGTTATGACCCGGAGGTAGACACGTTTAATGCGGGGTACGGGTCGAACAGTGCCTTTTCGCAAAACCTCGATTTCTTTTCCTATCCCCGTCCCCGTGTCTGGAATCTGGGCGTAAACCTCACCTTTTAATTCTTTCACGAAACGTCATGAAATTAATCAGATATAGTGTAGTGGTCATTGCCCTGCTGACCATGGGGAGCTGTAAAGAGTTTTTACAGGAAAATCCAACCGGGTTTATTACGCCTTCTTCGAATGTTTCGAGCGTAAAAGTGGCTCGTGCCTACGCCAATGCGGGCTATGCCAGCCTGCAGGGTTTTCTGGCTGGTCAGCCTGCGTCTTATGGTGGCAATACCTGGAACCTGCTGGAGTTTGTAACCGGCAAAGTCAACAGTGATCTGGGACAGACCGGGTTTGCTACCTTTCAGAAGCTAGCCTACAATAATTCGTCCTTTTACTTTGATACCTGGTGGCAGCAGATGTACCTGGGAGTTGGGAACTGTAATCTGGCCATTCAGAGTATTCCCTCGATCAATGCCAGCGGACTAACGGACGAGCAGAAAACTAATATGCTGGCTGAAGTCCATACCCTGAGAGCTCTGTATTATTTTCAACTGGTGCGTATGTACGGGGCGGTACCGAGTGTGACTAGTACTCCGACCGACCTGAACCTGAATGTTCCCCGCACACCGGCGAAGGACATTTATGACAAAATCATTATTCCCGATCTGCTGCTGGCCGAAAAATCGACGCTACCCTGGCAGGATAATACCGGGAAGGTGTCGATGGGCGCTGTCGAATCGCTCCTGGCCGATGTGTACCTGACCTACGCAGGTGCCGCCATCAACGGTGGAGCGTCGTATTATGCCGAATCGGCCAAACGTTCGCTGAATGTGATTCAAAACGGTGGGTATACCTTATTTTCGGAATACACGGACATGATCAATCCGGCCAACAAAAACCTGGGCGAATTTATACTGCAGGTTCAGTATGCCGCCAGTGTTCCATCCATTAACCCGCTGACACCCCTCACGATTCCTAACTATTCGGGCATCTCGAAATACGCGGATGAATATGGGTCTGTTTATCCGACGGATCAGTTTATAAAGTCGTTTCCGGCGGGCGACAAACGGGTGCAGGATCGGCAGTACGTCTACCGGTCCTATCCCAGTCTGAAAACGGGCGAGACCGTAACATTCAGAAACACCTATATCTATAAGTGGTTCGACGTGAACGCTGTAACGAATACCGCTAAGTCCGACCTCAATTATACATTGTACCGGCTGGCCGATGTGTATCTGATGTATGCCGAAGCATCCAACCGGGCCGAGGGCTCGCCTAATGCGAAAGCGGTTGATTACGTCAATAAAATTCGTACCCGCGCCAAACTGGCATCAATCGGTACGTTGAGCCAAAGCGCTTTCGAACAGGAGGTTTGGTTGCAGCGCTACTTCGAGCTATGCTTCGAAAACAAGATGTGGTTCGATATGATCCGCACCCGCAAAGTACACAACGACGTAACGGGCAACTGGGACGATTTTGTGGGGCACAAAACAGTTTTTGACGCCACATTTACCGAGAAAAATCTGCTCTTTCCAGTGCCTCTTCAGGAGCTGAACGTAAACCCGAATCTGTTACCTAATAATACCGGTTACTAGGAAGCTTTCCGGGGGAGTCAAGTCTGCCAAACCGTCAGTGGTACGCTCGTAACTGAATGTACCACTGACGGTCTGAGAATTTTGTAACTTTATAGAACTACAAAAAACAAGACGGGCTGCAGGCTCTTGTTTATCACGATGTCAGGCTGCCCGTTTTCGCGTAGTCGGCGGTTATATAATGCTCTTGGCGTCTGGCTGACAAGCTGGTCAGGATAGTTCTCCGGAATGCTTCAGCCAGTAGTAGGCTTTCTCCTTTTTTAGCTTCTCATTCATTAAGAAGCGTTGTTACGTTAACTCAAAAGCAACTCATCATGAACGATATCATGCAACTTCTTGTCGACGAGTTTACCGGTTTTTTTGGTATTCACCATTGGATGGCGATGTTCCGATCGGGTGATTACCATTCGTTACTTACCTGGAAGGGCATCCAGGCGGCACTTTCCCCCCTGATTCCAGTGCTGTTACTGATCGAGATGGTCCGGGGAGGTTTATACCGCACCTTCAAGGTCGAAAACTATAAGATGCCCTTTTTAATCTATATTGTTAACCGCTTCATTTCCCGGTATCTCTCGGTTGGTGCCGTTGCTTTTTGTATCGGTTTGTTTGAAGGGCACGCGTTGTTTACGACTACCCTTACCTGGTACTGGTTCATCTACGGGTACATTGTTTGGGAATTTGCCCACTTTGTCTACCATTATTTAGGTCATAAAGTGCGGCTGTTCTGGTGCCTGCATTCTACGCATCATGCACCGGAAGATATGAACCTTTCGGTTACGTATGCTCACTTTTTCCTGGAGGCTCCATACGCCGACATTATACGGACTACCATTTGTCTGCTACTCGGAGTGAATCCTCCCCTTTTGTTTCTGATCATGTTCATTGATGGGACCTGGGGCGCTTTTATCCACGTAGGCGAAAACCTTCTGAAAGATGGTCGGCTGGGTTTTCTCAATAAAATCCTGCTTACCCCCTCACACCACCGCGTACACCATGCCAAGAACCCGCTTTACATGGACACTAACTTTTGTAATTTATTGCCTATTTGGGACAAAGCATTCGGTACCTTACAAACGGAAGAAAAAGAGATAAAAATTGAATATGGCATATCCCGGCAGGTCAGGCGGGGTCATTTTGGGGATGCTTATTTTGGGGAGTTCTACGCTCTGTTCATCGACATGAAACGGGCTCCCGGCCTGATAAATAAGCTTTTATACATCGTTATGCCCCCTGGCTGGAGTCACACGGGTGATCATAAAACGGCAAAAATAGTTCGCCACAATTATCTTCAGCAGGCCAGCGATGAGCCGGCGGATCAGGCTAATCCTACTTATACAAACTAGCCTAAGCCGTCGTCTTTATTATCAGTGGGTGGACTAACAAACATATCTACCGAAATTATGTAAGCGTGCGCCTTCGTCTCATCCGGGAGCTTTTAAGAGATTAATTGACGATCAATAGGGGAATGACGAGTAAAACAGGTCAAGTTAATAGACTATAGTTTACTTTGTTAATCCTAACGCCCAGCGATTCGGGAAAGTAACTCATCGAAGACGTTTCCAAACCTCATTCCAGGGATTGCTAATGCCTTTTAGGTACATAGAATTTCGCTGTATTCGAACGGAGAACACGGTCGTTGTGCCAATGTAGTTTGCCGTACTGGTATTGGCATACCCTGTTGTCTCACGGTAGGTGCTGTCAGCCAGGGTATAGCTGCCCCCATGATGAAAAATGGCTACCTCCGTTAAGTCCGCTTTGGGCCAGCGAACTTGACCCAACAGCGGCCAAAAATGTAACGCAAAGGAGTGCTGCGAAGGAGAGGTTTGATAGACTATTCATGGTCTTGACTATTGTTTTTTTAAGAAGATGCCGCCAGCAATCAGTTGGTTTTATATCTGTACAAAAGTATCTGCCAGCATTTTACTTCATTATTCAACAACCCAACCACTATCCATTTTCGTCTGTCTCAAACAGGAGCTTTTTATGGGACAATTGTTTTTTACGATTGCCAATGCCAGGTAGTAACGTACCGTCACTTACTACCAGACTCGTATGCCCAACGATTTCCTGATCTCATTGTGAAAATGTTCGTGATTGGTTGCATTGGTGTTACTCAAGCTCACAATCGTAAGATCCTCCTCTTGCAAATGGGATAATAGGGCATTCGCCCTGGCGATGCGTCCGGGTCGTTCAGCTACGGTGTAGGTCTTACCCTCGACGGCATACTTTCTGACCCACAGCCCATACCCATAACTATCAAGTTTCGGTGAGGTAGTTAAGAGCAAGGCCACCGTAGCGGGTTTCAACAGCTTATTGGTAAACAAGGTATTCGCAAACGTCAATACATCGCTTACCGTAGAATACATCGCTCCGGCGGTGAAAAAATTTTCGATATAATAGGGTATATCGTTATAAAACTGGTTGGTTTTTGGGTTTAGCGAGTAGGTATACATGAAGACTCTACCGTCTCAGGTAGGAGCCTTTATTGAGATTAAAACAAAGGTTGCCTGCTTATAATCAAGCTAACGATTTTCGTACCTTGAGAAGCCAGGCACGAAAATCGTTAGCTTGATTATTGATGGAAAAGAAGTTCGAAGCTTATCGTTAATACCCGAATCATCCCACTGCCATGAGCCCATATATGCGTTGGTTTGCCCTAAGCTTGCCCCTACTGGCCTTGGGGATACTTTAGCCAAGATTACTATCCAGGATCGTCATCCATTTAGCAAGTGCCGATAAGTTGGTGAATAAAGCTGACTTCGGAGGAATCGTCGTAGCTACGACAGTGATCGTTGCCCTGTTTGCCTATGGGGTGCTACAAATACAAATGGCTACTCAATCCTTTTCCTAACATGAGCTCAATAAGGCCTGTACCACCATTGCTGTAGGTTCATCCCTGATTGGTTTGACTTTACTTGGCATCGGCTTATGGGAACACTAGAACGGCGTAGGAGCCAATTTGATGAAAAACCTAATTTTGATCTTGGTCTCAAGTGGGAGCATTTTTGCGAGACACTAACTTTTTAATTTATGTCCAACTCAATCCGTAGGATACGAAGTCAAGATTTTCCTCCTGAGAGTATATCGCTAAACTTACAAGGATGGGACCGACGGGGATTGTAACTGCCTTCTATACATTCCGGGTGGAAGGCCAATAATTTTCTTGAACATTCGGGTGAAATGAGGCAGACTTGTAAATCCAGTCAAGTTAGCAATCTCAGAAAGGGAAGCCTGGCTGGTCGCCATAATATGCACGGCCCGTTCGATTCGTTTTTCCTGAATAAAGGCTAATGGACGTGTTCCTGTATGTGTTTCGAAGAGACGGGAAAAATACTCCGGATTCAGATTGACCTTTTCGGCTAAAAGCTTGATCGTGAGCGGTAAATGTAAATTGACGAAGACAAATCGCATAGCGTCCAGAATCTTTACCGGAATCGCTTCGGCCTCCTTAGCCTGAACCATTTCGGGAACCGTAAAACGCGATAACAACTGGAGCAGAATTCCCTGCGTCTCCAGAAAATCAGAAAACTTCTGCTGGTTATTCAATTGCTGGTATTCCTTGTAATAAATATTCTTTTCGTAGACCGAAGGATTATCCGATCGGTTAATGCCCCTGCCTGGATTGATTTCTACCAATCGCTGAAAATTGGCTACATCAATTTCTTTCGCCTTTACTTTGGCAATCAGGCGGACAGTAGAAAACATGAATGTACCATCAGCGGATTCTTCGAAAAACTGAACAAAGTACTGGCTGAGATAACTGGTACATATCAAATTACATAATGTATAACTGGGAATCATATACAGATAGCCCGCTTCTAGTTTCAGTGTTTTTGTTTGATCAGAGAGTTGCCCTTCTCCTTTATCTATATAATAAATGCGGTGATAGGGGCTAACGACATTTTTATAGTTCCACCGCGAATTCAATTCGACATGGTCAATATTCAATAAAGAAAAGGTATGTTTTAAAAAATGTTTGTTCATTATTCAGCATAAAATCGACCTAAAGATAGTAAAGGTCTGTTTTGAGCAAAAAAAAGTCTGTTTTTGCGAAAAATTTCTTATGGACCTCTTTTAGATTTGCCCTATAATCGGTCAGTCTAAAAATTAGATAAAGCCATTTGGAAGCGTCTCATTCCGGTATGATGATTTGATCCGCTGGAAGGCCGGGAGACTCATTCAGAACTCAGAGACAACCCTGAGCATGAAACTGACCCCGGCCTTACGCAAAGCGTATGAAGCCGCGGGTGTCAATCTGAGTGGAATCGTGTTGAACGCCGATAATTATATCCTTATCTATCCCAACATTACGGCCCGTACCTGGAGTGACAAGCTGTATTTATTTTCACTACCCCTACAGGAGTTGAATCTTAACGCTAAGTTACTGCCGCAGAATCCAGGATGGTAGCTTTGATCGATTGGTGAAATAATCGGAGGCTACCGTTCATTGTTCACAAAGGGCTGCTACGCTTAAAAGACTCGACTCCAGCTATGAGCTGGAAGACGAGTATGCACCTTGCAACTCACCTTCCATTCAGGCACGTTGACCGTACCATGACTTTCATCTCACAGATAGCACTACGACTTAAAAAGTTAGAACGATATACATTTCTGTTTGGGGATTTTTTTGTGGACAAATCAACCAGGCCCTTAGAATGATAAACGTATTTTATGAGTAACATACAAACCGTACCCTACCAGCAGGCATCAGCATTTGATCTTCCCCCGGTTATTTTTGGTACCAGCGGACTGGGAAATCTGTATGAAGCGACGCCCTGTGAGACAAAACGCGCCATCGTAAAAGCCAGTATCGACCACTCGCCAGCAAAAGCAGTATTCGATAGTGCCGGTAAATACGGGGCTGGCCTGGCGCTGGAATCGCTGGGGCAATGCCTTTCAGACCTGAACGTAGCGCCTGAAGACGTGCTCATCAGTAATAAGCTGGGCTGGTATCAGGTGCCCCTCACCACGCCAGAGCCTACGTTTGAGCCGGGTGTGTGGAAAGGGTTAACCCATGACGCTATCCAGAAAATCAGTTACGAGGGTATTCTGGAGTGCTTTCATCAGGGAAACCAGTTGCTGGGTTCGTATCGCTCGCAGCTGGCATCTGTCCACGATCCGGATGAATACCTGGCCCGGGCCACCAGCCCAGACGAAGCGGAGGCCCTTTATCGGGATATACTGGACGCTTACCGAGCGCTCGCCGAGTTAAAAAACGCGGGCCAGATTGCCGGTGTGGGGGTTGGGTCCAAACAATGGCGGGTCATCGAACGCCTTGCCAGCGATGTGGAACTGGACTGGGTCATGATCGCCAATAGCCTTACGATTCATGATCACCCGGCAGCTCTGATTGATTTTATCCAAACCCTCAACAGAAGGGGCGTACGGGTTATAAATTCGGCGGTTTTCAATGGCGGTTTTCTGATTGGCAGCGATTATTACAATTACCAACTGGTGGACAAACAGACTACCGAAGGAAAAAGTCTATATGCATGGCGGGATAAATTCTGGTCGGTCTGCCAGCGGTTCGACGTACAGCCGGCAGAAGCCTGTTTCAACTTTGGCTTTACGGTTCCCGGTGTTAGCAGCGTGGCATTGAGTACGACGAAACCAGCGAAGGTGAAGCCCAACATCGAGATGGCGACGAAAAAAATTCCCCCGGCCTTCTGGACAGCCCTGGTAGATGAAGGGCTCATTACGCCGGACGACCGACTAACCGTAGCGACTCATCAACCATGACCATCTGGTAAGGATTTTAGGTGGATTGGCTCACCAAAAGTAGACAGCTAGTTCAGCCATCCTTCTTGTCTGCCTAATTTATTAATAGTACGTGAATCAGTTAAACGATAGTATGAAGCCCTGTATTCCTAAGTTGACGATTGTTCTGAGTCTGGTGCTGTACTCTATAGGATGGCTCGGAACGGCTCAGGCTCAACGGTCCCGTGAGAATTTCGATAAGCTCTGGCAGTTTCACAAGGGCGATATCGCCATTAAGCAAGCGGTAAAAGCGGGTAAACAGGGTGGCCTTACCGATGCCAATGTCAAGGTAGTAGAAGGCGAAGAAGCGATCATTGCCTATACCGACAAGAACAAAGTGGCTAATTACAAGCCCAGCGACTGGATCAATGTAAACCTGCCGCACGACTGGTTAATCGAGGAGCCATATATCCATGATGATAACATTGGTAGTCAACCAGCCGGGAATGGATATCGGCTACCGGGGATTGGTTTTTACCGGAAAGAGTTCGAGGTATCGGAAGCAGATTCAGGCCGGAAAATCACGATTGAATTCGATGGTATTTTCCGGAACAGCACGGTTTGGGTCAACGGCCATCTGATGGGAAACCATCCGAGTGGCTACCTGCCTGCCTGGTATGATCTGACGAATGTGCTTCGGTACGGAAAGGAAGGCAAAAATGTTATTCTGGTCAAGGTAGATGCTACGGACTATGAAGGATGGTGGTACGAAGGCTGCGGCATTTATCGCCACGTCTGGCTTACGAAAACGGACCCGCTCCACGTTGCCCGGTTTGGTACGTTTGTAACGACCCCTTCGGTATCCGATAGGGAAGCAGTGGTAAGCGTTAAAACGACGATCCAAAACGAGTACAAGGATCCCAAAACGATTACGCTGGTGTCGAAACTGGTCGATAGTAAGGGAGCCCTGCTCAATACCCAAACCGTATCGCAGTCGATTGCCGCGTTCGATCAGGTAGAAATTGCTCAGACGGGAACCATTCCGCAGCCGCAGCGCTGGTCGCCCGAAACACCCAACCTGTACAAAGTCCTGACGGAGGTTTCGGAGGCTGGAAAACTGGTGGATACCTACGAAACGACGTTCGGCGTGCGAACCATCGCCCTGACGACAGAGGGCTTCTTTCTCAACGGAAAATTGTATCCAATCAAAGGGACGGCCAATCACCAGGATTTCGCGGGCGTTGGGGTAGCATTGCCCGACAAACTGAATGCGTACCGACTCAAACTGCTCAAAGAAATGGGTTGTAACGGGTATCGTACGGCCCACCACCCGCCCACGCCGGAACTGCTCGACCTCTGCGATCAGATGGGCCTGCTGGTCATGGACGAAAACCGGTTGCTCACCAGCACCGACAACGGGCTGAATGATCTAAAAACGCTGCTCTACCGGGATCGGAACCATCCGAGCATCTTTATGTGGAGTCTGGAAAATGAAGAATCGCTGGAAGGCAACGTAACGGGTACCCGCATATTGGCCAAGATGGTTGAAACCGCCCGTAAGATCGACACTACCCGCCCCACTACGGCGGCTATGAACCACGGCTGGAACGAGGGCGGCTACAGCGATGCAGTGGATGTCGTGGGCTATAATTACGGGCAACGGGGGATGCAGTACGTCAAAGACCACGAAAAATTTCCGCAACGTAAAATGATCGTTAGTGAGTCGACCAGTTATGTCGCTACCCGGGGCGAACACGAAGACAACAAGCAGAAAGGCTATGTCTCTAACTTCGGTATGGGACTCAGTTGGGGCTTGCAACCGGGTCAGGACTGGAAGCACATCGTTCAGTACCCGTACTTAAGTGGTACGTTCGTCTGGTCCGGCTTCGACTACCGGGGCGAACCGACGCCTTACCGCTGGCCCTGTGTGAGTTCTCATTTTGGGATAATGGACCTCTGCGGATTCCCCAAAGATGGCTACTATGCCTACAAAGCCGCCTGGACCGATACACCGCTGGTTCACGTGTTTCCGCACTGGAACTGGCCGGGCAAGGAAAGTAAACCGATGAAAATGCGGGGCTACACCAATTGCGATGAAGTCGAGTGGCTAGTCAATGGAAAACGGGTGCTGAAACAAAAAGTAGAACCATTCGAGTATATTGAGTCGGAGGTAGTCTACCAGCCCGGCCAATTTGAAGCCCGGGGGTATAAGGGCGGAAAACTGGTTGCCCGAGAACTTCTCCAAACCACAACGGCTCCTGCTCACCTGACACTGAACGCCGATGTAACGTCACTCAAAGCGGACGGCACCGACGTAGCAATTATCAACATTGCCATTCGGGATGCCAAAGGCCGGGTGGTGCCTACGGCCAGCAATCAGGTGAAGTTTTCCATCAACGGGCCGGGACGGATCATCGGCACAGGCAATGGCAACCCCAGCAGCCGTGAGTCTGACAAAGCCAGCCAGCGCATGGCCTTCAACGGGTATTGTCAGGTTCTGGTCCAATCCAATCAATCAGCGGGAGACATTCGGTTGAGTGCTACCGCTGAAACGCTAAAAGGGGCCGAAGTTATTCTGCACGTACACTAACCACTTTTACGGATGAAGTCACCCAGGCCTACCTTCATAAAGAACCGAACACAATCCATGCTTAGACGGCTGCTACTGGTTCTGGGCCTATTTCCATTCTGGGCTTTTTCCCAGACTGTTTTCTATGTTTCACTCAACGGCAGCGATACCAATCCAGGAACGAGAACAAAGCCTTTTGCTTCAATCAGCAAGGCGCTGGTGACGGCCCACCGAACTACCGGGCCCGTGTCGATCAGGCTGTTTGGCGGAACCTATCACCTGACTCAGCCCATCCGGTTTACGGACGCCGATTCCCGGAAGGCTAACGAGCCGTTAACCCTAACCTCGGTAGATAACCAGCCGGTAGTCCTGAGCGGTGGAGCCGTGTTGACGAACCTGCATTGGAAAGAGGGCTCTAACGGAATCTGGCAGACACCGGTTGCGCAGGATCTGATCTTTGATGAGCTCATTGTCAACGGGCAACGCCAACGCATGGCCCGCTATCCCAACTACGACCCTTCTGCCCGGTTTCTGGGGGGAACAGCCGCCGACGCCGTCAGCGCGGAACGGGCGGCTCGATGGAAATCACCAGCCGGGGGCTACGTCCATGCTTTGCATCGAGCCGAATGGGGCGATTTTCATTACCAAATCACCGGGAAAAATGAAAAAGGTGAACCGACTCTCGAAGGTGGCTGGCAGAATAACCGCCGGATGGGGATGCACGCCCGACACCGTTTTGTTGAGAACGTTTTGGAAGAACTGGATACGGCCAATGAGTGGTATTACGACAAAACGGGTAAAACGTTGTTTTTCAAGCCGCCCAAAGAGCTCGCGATGAAGACGGCTACGTTCGAGACTCCGCAGCTGGCTCATTTGATTGAGTTTACCGGTACGGAAGCCAGTCCGGTAAAAAACATTCACTTGACTGGCCTGACGCTCACGCAAACCATTCGCACCTTCATGCTGAATCGGGAGCCACTATTACGAAGCGACTGGACCATTTACCGGGGTGGGGCCGTGCTGTATGAAGGAGCCGTGAGTTGCAGCCTTAACCAGTGTACACTCTACAATCTGGGTACTAATGCCATCTTTTTCAACAATTTCAACCGAAACTGTCAGGTATCGGGCTGCCTGATTCGGGACATCGGAGCCAGTGCCGTCTGTTTTGTGGGTGATCCCAAGGCCGTTCGATCGCCGAGCTTTGAGTACAATCAGTTTGTCCCGCTGGCTCAGATTGACCGAGCGCCCGGTCCTAAAACGACCAATTACCCAGCCGACTGTAAAGTCTACGATAACCTGATGTTCGATCTGGGTTACGTTGAAAAGCAGTCAGCAGGCGTGGAATTGTCCATGTGCCAGGGGATTACGGTGAGCCATAATACGATCTACGACGTACCCAGGGCGGGCATCAACGTAAGCGAAGGAACCTGGGGCGGTCACCTCATCGAATACAACGACGTGTTCAATACCGTGAAGGAAAGCGGAGATCACGGTTCGTTCAATTCCTGGGGCCGGGATCGCTACTGGCACCCGAACAAACGGGTACTCGACTCGATTGTAGCAACGAATTACGACCTTGCCCTGCTCGACGTCGTAAAACCCATTGTTCTCCGGTATAACCGGATGCGGTGCGATCACGGCTGGGACATCGATCTGGACGATGGGTCAAGCAATTACCTCATCTACAACAACTTGTGTCTGAATGGTGGCCTAAAGCTCCGCGAGGGTGTCTGGCGGGTGGTGGAAAACAACATCATGATCAACAATACATTTCATCCCCATGTGTGGTTCAAAAACAGCCATGATGTATTCCGCCATAACATCGTAACCACCGGGTATCTGCCCATTGGCATCACCAACTGGGGCCAGGAAATCGATCACAATATTTTTCCCGATTCGGTGGCCCTGGCCCAGGCGCGACAACGCGGAACAGACCAGCATTCCGTGTACGGTGATCCTCAGTTCATCGATCCTGGAAAGGGTGACTTTCGGGTAAAAGAGGGGTCGATTGCGCTGGCCGCCGGGTTCAAAAACTTTCCGATGGACAGCTTTGGCGTAGTTTCTCCCCGCTTGAAAAAGCACGCTAAATCAGTGCCGCTGCCAACCCTCATTAAACTGACCAAAGTTGGTGACACCGAATCGATCCAGTTTATGGGAGCAACGGTCAAGAATCTGACGTCGCTGGGGGAACGGTCGGCAACGGGGATGGACGAAGCGCGGGGAGTACTGGTAGTACGTGTGCCTTCCGAATCCGAAGCATCTACACTCCTACAGGTCAATGATGTTATTCTATCGTTCAATGACAAAAAAATCAATACGCTACGAGACCTGTTCGAGGCACGTCTTCTGGTGATCGGTTCAAGCACTACCGTAGTGGTTTTTCGTAATCAAAAGGAATTAAAACAAGGAATCGAATTACATGAAAAACGATAGCTCAGACCTGGTAGAACCCCTGAAAGCCAGCTATTACAAGCGTTTTTGCAAGACAATGGAGCTGAAGAATGATGCCGGACTGATCGACGCCTACAAAAAAGTCCATGCGCCCGGAGCAGGATGGCCCGAAATCACCCAGGGAATGAAGGAGGTTGGGATTATGGCGATGGAGCTTTACCTGCTGGGGACCACACTGTTTATGATTATGGATACCGTAGCCGACTTTGTTCACGACCGGGCTATGGCCGAACTAGCGAGCAAACCCTACCAGGACGAATGGGAGGCCCACGTGTCGCAATTCCAGGATATCACAACGGTGGCCACCGCTAACCAGAAATGGCAGCTGATGGAGCAGATTTATAAAATGGAATAGAGGTACAGGATTGGTTCCGGATTACCCTTATTGCGTAATGACACTATAAATTGACGAGTAACTTTATGAATAACGTTAATAACGTAACGAAACGTTTTTCTTGCGCTTTACTGCTCTGCATAGGGCTCACTGGCATCGTGTGTGCGCAGCCCAAAGCACCTAAACCATTTGGTCCGATACCCAATGAGAATCAGATGCGCTGGCAGGAGATGGAGTACTACGCCTTTATCCACTATTCGACGAACACCTACACCGATCAGGAATGGGGCTACGGTGATGATGACCCTAAAATTTTCAATCCGGATAAACTCGATTGCCGTCAGTGGGCGCGCGTTTGCAAGGAGGCCGGGATGAAAGGAATTATCCTGACGGCCAAACACCATTCCGGATTCTGTTTATGGCCTTCCAAATACACCGAGTATTCGGTAAAGAATTCGCCCTGGAAGAATGGCAAAGGCGATATTGTTCGGGATCTGGCCAATGCTTGCAAAGAATATGGGCTGAAACTGGGCATTTATTTATCGCCCTGGGACCGGAACTATGCCGGCTACGGTCGCCCTGAATACATCACGTATTTTCGAAACCAGCTTCGGGAACTGCTGACCAATTATGGCGATATTTTCGAGATTTGGTTCGATGGGGCCAACGGCGGCTCGGGCTATTATGGGGGTGCCCGCGAAACCCGGAAAATCGACCGGACCACTTATTACGACTGGAAGAATACGTATCAGCTCATTCGCCAGCTACAACCCAAGATTGTTATCTGGAACGATGGTGGAGAACGAGGAGATTTGCGCTGGGTAGGTACCGAACAAGGTTACGTTGGCGAAACGAACTGGAGTTTGTTAAATGCTACCGGCGACGTACCCGAAGATATGTTACGTCATGGTCTGGAGAACGGCGACTCGTGGGTACCGGGCGAAGTCAATACGTCCATCCGGCCGGGCTGGTTCTACCATACGTATGAGGATAGTCGAGTAAAAACGTTACCGCAGTTATTGACCATTTACTATAGTTCTTTCGGACGAAATGGTACTATGCTGCTTAACTTCCCCATTGACCAAAGGGGAATGATTCATGAAAATGACGCGAAAGCGTCTAAAGAACTGGCCAAAGTGGTCAAAGAAGCCTTTGCCGTCAATCTGGCCGAGAAGAAGAAAGCCACCGCGTCGAACGTTCGGGCTGGGGCCAAAGACTTTAGCGCTGATAAAGCCCTGGACGGTAACAAAAATACATACTGGGCCACCGACGATGCGGTAAAAACGGCGTCTCTGACTATCGACTTTGGCAAACCAACTACGTTTAACCGCTTTTTGGCACAGGAGTACATTCGTCTGGGGCAACGCGTCAAAGCCTTTACCGTGGAGGCACTTGTCAACGGGGCGTGGAAAGAATTGGCCAGGCAAACCACTATTGGCTATAAACGTATCCTTATTCTCCCCACTGTAACGGCCACCCAACTTCGGTTTACGATAACCGACACCAAAAGCAGCCCGATCATCGCCAATTTAGGCGTTTATAACGCTCCCCAGATACTGATTGCGCCTACCATCACACGAAATAAAGCAGGCGACGTAATGATTAAAGCCTCTGACAAAGAATCCGTTATATACTACACTTTGGATGGTAGCACCCCAACGAAAGCCTCCCAATCCTACAATGCTCCTATACCGGCTGCCGGTAAAGTGACCATTCAGGCCATCGCTTACGACCCCGTGTCGGGAAAAAGCAGCCCGGTGACGACTGAAAAATTCGATATTGCGCATAAAAACTGGAAGATTGTTGGCACAACCGACGAAAAAGCAGACAACCTCATTGATGGAAACCCAGGCTCGGCCTGGTATCAGCCACAGCGTGAAAAAATGCCCGTCGATGTTGTCATCGATTTGGGTCAGGAAGAAAATCTGGCAGGCTTCAAATACTTGCCTGACCAGGCTCGGATAAACGGAGTTATTACAACCTATGAGTTCTCTGTTTCGCCCGATAATCAGCAGTGGAAATTGGTCAGTGAAGGCGAGTTTTCAAATATCAAAAACAATCCTCTATGGCAAATCAAAACCTTTAATCCTGTAAAAGCGCGCTATGTTCGGCTAAGGGCTACTCATAACACGCAAAACAACGACGCGGCTGGCTACGCCGAATTGGACGTGTTAACGAATTGAGCGATAGCCACTGAAGCATACGGGGCTCGAGATGAAAGACATTAAAATGGTCAATCGCCGGGCGCATTGAATCGGGCAACCACTCAACTTTTCGTTGGTAAAACTCTTCAATATTCTACGTCTTCAGCCATGGGATCATTTTATATTTTTCAAATAAAGTTAAGCTTTTCACTTGGACAGATTATTTAATAATTAGTCCAAGTAAACCTCTGGATATTATCTGAGCAGGATAATCCTGTATGCTGGCCGCAAAAACTACAAACGGACGGTGGAACCCGTCTTGGGTAATCGGGTGGCATACACTGGGTTGCGAAAGATTAATGTACGGGGTAAAGCGGGAGCTCACAAAATGATGCTGATGGCAGCTATTGCTTTCAACCTGAAGGCGTATATGAAATTCACCACCAAGTCAGTTCTTAGTCAGGCCCAAGCCCTAGAGGCAAAATGTTCATTGCCTTCTGGAGACCCTTTTTTAGGCCCTGGCGTGCTTTTTCTCAACTAGAAGGGAGAAGGGCAGACGATGATAGAAAAATCTGATTTACCATTTCAGACGCTGAAAAATCGGTAAAGAAAGCGGAGTTATGCAACAGCCACGTCCCATTTTCTGAAGCAGACAAATGACGATTCTACCGTTTCACGAGGGAGCGTTTCGTGCGACGACCTATTCATTCGTAGTCATTTCTCATTAGATAGGAAATGTGGTGAGTTGAAGCTATGATCGACGTGCTTCACATCTGACCTAAGTAGTTAACACAGAACGGAAGGATTATTCCGCACACTCAACGGATTTCAACATTAACTAAAACGACCGAGCAGTTCCTGGCGAAAAGTAGCCGATAGAGGCAGAGAATGACCCGCCAAGGTAACTTGATGCCGCTCAATTTTATCAATTTTCGCCAGCGAAATAACATAGGACTTATGGATACGCACAAATTGATCAGCCGGTAATTTATCCATCGCTTCGGACAGTTTCATCCGGCTTAACGTGCGCCGATCAAGCTCATAAAACGTTAGATAATTGTCATCGGCTTCAATGTACAGCAAAGAAGCCAAATCAATCCGTGCCCAGTCGTAACCCGTTTTGACAAATAGATGATCATTGGTCGCTGGTTTTCGGGAAGGCAAACTGGCTAGTCGATCGGCCGCACGGTGGCAAGCCTGTAAAAAACGGCTAAGGCTAATCGGCTTTAGCAAATAGTCAATGGCTGCCAGGTCGAAACCATCAACCGCGTAGTGGCGATAGGCGGTGGTAAAAATGATAGGCATGGAAGAGTCCAAGAGACGGGCCATTTCCAGACCTGATAAATCCGGCATCTGGATATCCAGAAAGAGCAGATCAACGGGTTGCGTTTGTAAGTAGACCAGCGCTTCGGTCGCACTAGCAAACGTAGCTAAAACGGTCAAATACGGCACTTTGCTGGCATGGGCCTGAAGTACGCTCAAGCCCATGGGTTCATCATCGATCAAAATACAACGGATCGTAGACATATCCTTTTTTACAATAACTGCTCGATTTGCTCATACAGGGCGGCTTTATCGGAGGGACGTTTTCCATGCAGGGTGACAATCTTACCCGACTTATCAACTAAGATATACGATGGAAATTGAAGCGTATCATTCTGGGCATATAGTTTCCGTAAATTCTGTTCCAATTCTTTTCCGGCCAAGATATGGTAACCCGTTAACCCATAAAAAGCGACGGTTTTCTGCCAGTGTTTTTCCGGATTGGGACTGTGTTCGACAGCTATGTAAACAAAATCAACTGGTTTTCCTTTGAAGCGATCTTTCAAGGCCTGATTGAAGCTAAATTCCTGACGACAGGGACCACACCAGGTGCCCCACATATCCACATAAATCACTCGTCCCCGGTGGGCGGCAACCAGCGAATCAACGGTAAGTATCTGTTGAGAATTTGGGACAAAGTGAACATCGACCAGATCGGTTTTCGTCTTAGCCAGGCTGATCAAATACGGTTTCATTACCTCCTGTACGTAAGGTCGGTAGGGACTATCCGGAAAACGGTTCATGAAATCCTGATACGCTTCCTGCTGATAGGCCAGATCTCCCTGATAAATGCCATTGGTCAGGAAAGAAGCAATGGCTCGCTCCAGCGAATGCCCTGTCAGTCCGTAGTTTAAGGCGGAATACGTCCAATAGCGTTCCCCTTTCTGGCGAACCTCCTGATTAATTTGGGCAAACGGTTTTTTAAAGATGGCTTCGGCAATGAGACCAAATTCGTCTTTTGTAGCGGCAAGATGCTGAAGGTAGCGGGGGTAATAGGCAATCACAATTTGGTAGTGATAACTGGTTAAGGCCTCTGCATTCGATAAGGTAATCGCCTGGTGTGCTTGTTTCAACGCCTGCCGCCATTCGTCCCTGCCGTAGCGGGATTTGTTGGCTTGGGTCCACACTCCATTGCGCCAGATCAAATCCCAAAGCGTACTGGCGGCAAAGTAGTTAACATCGGCCTGGATCATACGTAAAAAAGCCGGAGAGGGTTTGAACGGAGTTCTCTTCAGCTTTAGCCGGGCAGACTGTTGGGCCTTTTGCAGGTCTGCCAGGATCTGGTCAGGCTTGGAGAGGGAGTCATTCCAGGTGGGCTTACCCAGGGCGGCAAAAGTCAGGCCCAGCTGCTGACGAAATTGATTTTGCTTTCCCAGGCTTCCCCCAAATCGAATCGTTTTTAAGGAGTCATCGGACTGGATCGACAGCTTCTTTCCCGGTTCGACGTACAGATACAAGCGTTTGCCCGCGTAGGTTAAAAAGATGATTTGAGGTTGTCGAACAGCTAGTTGAACGAAAAAGCGGCCCTGGCTATCAGAAACTATCTCCTGGGAGTTCGGTTCATATAGCCAACAATCGAAGGGCACGTTCAAAACGAGCGATCTTCCCGGTTTAGCTGGTAGGATCTGTCCGGAAATCATTACCTGAGCATGGGTATCCCTAAGCCCAATCAGGGCTATCAGAAAAAGAATCAGTCGCATAAGTAAGCTGGAGATTAGTGAAGCTGTAGGTGCAAGTGGACAAGGTATCGGTCCACATTCGGCTGAATAGTCAATTGATAATTTCCAGGATAAAGCAGGTCAAGGCGTTTTCGGGTATTTTGAATCCCCGTTCCTAACCCAGCCTGGTCTTCTCGAAGCGGAAAGGCACTATTTTCGATGACCAAATCCAGCTGTTGCTGCTGAACGACCAATTGGAGCGTAATAAAACAGGGGTGATCCATTCGGATGCCGTATTTAAAGGCATTTTCGACAAAAGGAATGAGCAGTAAGGGAGCGATTAGAGCGGGCAGATCATCGTACTGAAGAGTCGTTTTAATCTGAATCGTATCGCGCTGAGGCAGCCGAAGCTGTTGCAGCTGTAAATAATCGGTAATAAAGGTGAATTCATGAGCGACAGGAGTAAAGTCTTGCTGGGCCTCCGTGATCGTGTAGCGCATGATACTGGCTAACTGTTCAATACTTTGGGCCGTTTGTTGCGCCTTTTCTAGTAAAGCCGTTCCGTAGAGTGTATTGAGCGTATTAAAGAAAAAGTGGGGGTTAATCTGAGCTTTCAGTGCCGTGAGTTCGGCCTGAGTATGCTGAATCTGCTGTTGAGCCCGGGTGGTACGCTGCTGGATAAAGTCTCGCAGCAGGGCGTAGGCAAAACTATAGCCCGTAATAATGATAGCAGGCGCCCATAGGGTACTTACCTGCCCTCCGAATTTCCATCGATTATACACCGTGAGTAGGGCGACAAAACCGATGGAACACAAACTGATGCTAAAAAGAAAATAGACGAAAGGCCTTTTTTTAAAGAGAAGCTGGTAGTTGATTTCGATGGGTAGAGTTCCCGCTAAAATAACGGCCCAAACTGCCTGATAGTAGTTATGATTAAGAAATCGCTGCCACTGGGTGACCGAAGAGCCATCCGGGTTAATCAGGTACACGCCATTGGAGTGGACTTCGTACCAATAGGTTAGGGCATCGTTGAGTTCACTAACCGTCCATAGGAGCAGGGCATGCAGCAGCCATTGTTGCCAGATAGTTAGCCGGGGTACGTTCATTGTGGGGCGATCTCCGATTGATAGACATCTCAAATCAAGCCCGCATTTAGGTTATTCGCAATTAAATGGGGTAAGTGGGACAAAGTTTGGGGTAAGTTGATAAAATGACTTTTAATGAGTCGTCGTTTATTGAAAACGTTGGTAGCGCTTTAGGCTCCAATTTATTTTTGACGGGCAAAAACAAGTCTGAACAAATTTAAATGGCCCTCTGATAAGCCGCCTATTCTGGCTCGTATGACAATTTCTTATCAAAGTGCCTATAGTCGCCTATTTCTGAAGTAGACACATAAAATTCTCATCGTCTCAGTTGGGAGTGATTTATGAGGACCTTCATCATACGCTGGTTGAGCGCATCATTGTTCTTGGATGGCACTAAGTGATAAGTAATAATTCTTGTCACCCCCCACAAAGCCTAGTTGTTTGTCACTCTGATAGTAGGTACCGCTAAATTTGACTTTCAGACCAGTTTTTTGATAGTCAGTAGGCAGGTTGCAGGTGTAACCTAGATCATGGGAATCAAAGCTATTCGGGACCCGAATAAAGTAGCTGCTTTGCGTGGAATCATAGTACACCACACCGCTTACATTTTTAACCTGTTTAACCAAAGCACCAGCATTAGCACAGCGGGGGGCAATTACCTCTTCTTTTTTACAAGAGCCTATGATCAACAACAAGCTTACAAATGGGAAAAATATCGCTCTCATATCGTACAACTTTGCGAACATGATCCCCAGTTTGTGAGAAGAGTTGGAATTGGTAGTCTATTAATTGCCCCTTTTACAATGCTGATTTATGAAATCTGCTTCATCTCAGGTAAGAGCATTTTTGAGAGAATGGTATTTCCATTCTCTCAAAAATGCGGGGTTGTCTATAGCCAACAGATGCTTACCCGTTAGATTTTGACGGCATGGTAATAATGGTTTTCGCCCTCATCGTCGAATTCCTCTAGCAGTCTCAGTCCCCAAACAGCTAGTAAGTCTTTGTACGCCTGAGTTCCCAGAGAGGTAGACGTTCGGCTAGTCATCATATCCCGCCAAGTAGCGGCTTGAGACGGGGCCGTAAACAATAGCTTGCCGCCGGTCGACAAGGCATCCGCTGCTTTTCGTAACACTAGTATCTGTGCATCCATTGGTAGAAGAAACAGCAGGCCCCAGGCGATAATAGCATCAAATTGCCGCGCAAAAAATAAAGAATCTTCGACAGCTTCACAGGTAACTGGCGTGTTGGGGAAATTATGGTGGAAGGTTTGCACCAGCGTTGGCGATGCATCAATCCCATAAACGAGCATCCCTTCATCCATCAATATTTTAGAAACAGGTATACCCGTTCCGCAGCCCAAGTCGAGCACGGTAGCCTTTGGGGATAGAGTTTTGGCCCAGCGACGAACAGAAGATGCGCCAATGGCTTGTTGGCGAGTACTGATAAAACTGGCTGCGAAGTCTTCGTACCCGTTTGATTTGTCCATTATCTTCATCGCCATTGTATTCGAAAGATATCCGTAATTACGTTGCCAGCATAGCTGTACTGGAAAATCGACCCCACTAGTGGATTAATAAGATCTATTTTGTCTCAGGTGGGAGGGTTTTCGTGAGACAGCCCTTTTTTAACATCTGTCCAATGCTATACGTAGCATACGTTATCGGGCGACAGACGATGTGTTTACCGGAAAAGGTAATTATACCAAAACACCGCTGTAGCTTAGGTTGATTATTCAGATCGTAGAGTGCCGGTTGGCCGGACCATCTGCCACGCTTGGCTTCGCAGTTCACTAAGTAAAACGACCCTATATATACCTCGTTTAACACCTCCGAAAAGTGCAGGTCATTTTCGCATCTGTCCAACCGTCGGGTGTCAATTTCGGTCTATTTTTGATCCATGAACCTCGAAACGATGATAGGCTGGGTGTAGTTTAATTCATCACTGGACCAGTTCAACTGTTTGAACAAGTTGAACCTCAAAACGGAGAGCAGCCACCTGGATGGTAGAAGGGCCACAATAGGTGACACTTTCATCAGCATAAACAAGGGAGTTTACACTTGACATGCGGATAGCTGTGTACAATCCACGACAACGCATAGAACTGACGCCATGAGTTATTCCACACCGATTATACCGGTTTATACGGAAGAGGAAAGTTTTTCTAATCAAAAATTTGAGGATTTTCAGATCAACTCCTATCAGGATACTCAACCGGAACACCTCCAGCGCATCGAACCGCATGCGCACACGTACTTCGAAATTATCTGGGTGCTGGAAGGTCGGGGAATTCATACCATTGACTTTGAGAACTACTCGTTTTGTGGCCCCTGCCTGTTTCTGCTTAGCCCCAGAAACATCCATACAATCCGGAAAGATTGTCCCACTAAAGGGGGGATATTAAAATTCGCTTCTTCTTTTTTTACCAATGCGGATGGCCAGGAGATGGCCCTACTCATCAACCATGTTTTTGACGATACCGATGTCCTACCCGTTTTACCCCTTCAAGAGGGCAGTAACGAGCTGATTGACGAAGCCTTCACGGATCTACTTAAGGCGTATCACAACGAAGGACCTTTTAACAAAGCGATTCTATCGGCTTATTTGAAAATCCTGCTGTACAAAATCTATACACTCAAAAAGCAGCTTGTCCCGTCCGCAACGTTTTCCAACGCCGACCTGGAACGATTTCGAAGCTTTCAGCTACTGGTCGAAGAGGGGTTTATCCGTCATCATTCGGTCGCTCATTACGCCGATATGCTGCATCTGTCTACCAAATCCTTAGCGAACCTGACCCTGAAGTTCACCCGTAAACCTCCCCAGCAACTGATTCAGGAGCGATTAGTACTGCAAGCGAAACGCTACCTCTACCATAGCGGCTTATCGGTTAAGGAAATTGCCGTTCGCCTGGGCTTTGCGGATCAAGCTTACTTCAATCGCTTCTTTAAACGCAACACCAGCCTTGCCCCAAACCAGTTTCGCCAGCGTCAACGAACGGAGTGATCAAAAGAGTCCGATAAAACACAAGCCTTCTTCCCGTTTGTCCATTGAATAAGGGCCGGGGTCTTCAGAGCTTTGTCGCGTAAACCTTGACGACGATGCAACGAAAAACATTCCTTAAACAGACCGCTTCCCTAAGTGCCTTATCACTGGTTCAGGGTACGGTCCCTACCCGTCTCGACCGACAACAAGCCGACAGGACTAAAGAAGCAAAAGTCTGCACGACCTGCGGTACGCACTACCCGACGGGTAAGGTGGTCGAACTTTGCCCGATTTGCCTGGATGACCGGCAGTATATTCCCGACACGGGTCAAGGCTGGACGACTTCCCAGAAAATGGAAATAAGCCATAGTATCAAGATTGTTAAGCTTCAGGAGCATCTCTATGAATTGGTTATCAACCCAAAGTTTGCCATTGGTCAACGGGCCTTACTGGTTTTGTCGCCGGGCGGCAATATTCTCTGGGATTGCATACCCCTTCTGGATGAACCGACGATGGCGTTTATCCAGGGCAAAGGCGGTTTGAAAGCGATTGCTATCTCCCACCCGCATTATTACAGCAATATGTGCGACTGGGCCGAGCAGTTCAATTGCCCAGTATACATTCATCAGAGCGACGAAGTCTTTATTCATGACCGGGGTGAGTATGTCCAGTTGTGGACAGGCCAGCAGCAGCCTTTATGGGACGGCACTCGGCTGATCAATATAGGCGGCCATTTTCCAGGCAGCAGCCTGCTACACGTGCCCGCTTTATCCCCTGAGGGAACCCTGTTGGTGGGTGATACTCTGTATCTGTCGCCCAGCATGGCCCATTTTGCCCTGATGTACAGCTATCCAAACCGAATTCCGCTCCCTCTGCACGAAATCGTACGGATAAGAAACCGTTTTGCCCAGCTTTCCTTTGATACAGTCTATGGATTTTACTCCTATCAGAACCTAACGGTGGACGTAAAAAAGATTCTCAACGAGTCCTTCCAACGGTATTACGAATAAGGGCACTCCGCTCGTTTGCCCGCCTTGGCTACCCAATTCCTTATCGTATGACTGCCGCCCCCTGCTTGAGCTGCGCTGTAGAAGTTACTCTACCGGCTCTTCTCCGCTGTGCCAATTGAGCGCCGTTGTAAGCTGATGAATAGTACCAGAAACAAACGGAAAATTCCGTATTATTTGTCACGTTGTCAATTAAGTGGTTGATCATTTATTTGATAACGCGATAAATAGACTAGTCACTTAGTTGACGATAGGATTTGGACGCATGCCTGCTTCGCCAAAAGCGGCTTCGCTGGGTGCCTGTACGCAACGGTAGGCTGTACCGGACAACACTGTATGGCTGGATAAAGGAGGCCATTTGTGGGCTGAGTTTACTGGTTTAGTACCTGGCAAAAGCCCCAGTTTGCCTGACGCATTGTGTTTGCGGATATTACGACGACGGTCATAGCGTTGGATCATGGTCGTAGTACGGTGTTTGGTCTGATTCATCACTTCCAGATCATCCGCTTCGTTCGCTTTCGCAATGGTGACAAAACTAGCCCGCAAGGAGTGGGCCGTGAACGGTTAGCCCAATTGTTGCTGGACTAATAGATTGACCCACTCGTCCGACAGCCGATCACTGGTCACTCGTTCTCCTTTCCGAATCCGGACAAACAAAGGCCCTTCCGCCCGGCCAATGACCGACAGCCAAGCTTGCAGAGCTGTGAGGGGGCAATATTCAGGCTCGGTGGCATAGGCCACCGCTTTCTCTTCGACTTCCCCAAACTGATTGGTTTTGGAGCGGTCCAGCCA
Source organism: Spirosoma agri (assembly GCF_010747415.1). Taxonomy (NCBI): domain Bacteria; kingdom Pseudomonadati; phylum Bacteroidota; class Cytophagia; order Cytophagales; family Cytophagaceae; genus Spirosoma; species Spirosoma agri. Next base: position 376,623 of record NZ_JAAGNZ010000003.1, read on the forward strand.
TAAGGTTTATGTTGCCTTAGTTTTAAGCAGTTTCATTTTCATCGGATTTTACGGCGTTGCTGTTTTACGGGAATTCGTCATTCTTTTCCTGGGCTTCAGTGAGAAAGTAAATAGATTGCTATTCTACGATTATGGAAATGGCCTGTTCGGTTTACTGCTCTTAGCCCTGATCACTCTTTTTATTGGAAGATATCGCCTAAAAATGGATTACTATTTGCAATGGAGTGGTACTACTGCTTATAACTTACCTTTTTTAAAAGGTGGATTTATTACCGGAATAGTACTTGCGCAATTCCAGTACTAAATGTAGCGTCAACGGGACAAAAATTCAGTCCTAAAGTTGACGTTTATCGCTGCGGTATAAATGGTATAACCAACTGATATGAAGAAGTAATTTGTCGAGGGCTGCTCTTGGCTTGTTGCGTTAAATACTGGAATAGACTATCGGCAGTCGTCTGGATGTCAGTGGTGTTCGGCTTAGCCCACGGATTAACTGAGAAAAGTATTGCCCTTGCCTTGGGAGCTGGTCTGATGGCTTGGGTCGTGCTAAAGGCCAAAAGTTTGTGGGCGGGTTAGACCAGCCATCAGCTGACCGACATGATTGTCGATACTTTTTTACCCTAGCTAGCTGGTGTTGCCAAATCGCAAATTCGATGGAGAAGTCGTTCACAAATAAAAGCGTTTTTGTGGATGACTTCAAACACATAATTAATTGTATTTATTCAAGATACAAATAATACACTAATAGCTAAATTCAACGATAACTAACTAGTACATTTCTACTAACAGGTGTCATGCCTGTAACACATGACAGGCTACAGTGACGCTGACTGACCAATCAGCAACTATCAAAATCGTCGCGTCAGCACTCCGGCAAAACGATCGTGTAATTGAATAGTACAACTATTAAATCATTTGTACCTGAGTGCTGACGCGACGATTTATTGGTACTTACCCCCGTTTTCATACCAATTTATCGGGTGTCAAAGGAAGATCCCGTAGTCGTTTGCCCGTTGCGTTGAACACGGCGTTGGCAATAGCGGCTGCCACACCGGTGATACCAATCTCCCCAATACCCCGGGCCCCAATGGGTGAAATATGAGGATCGGCTTTCCCAATAAAATGGACATCGATGGGCGGCACATCCAGGTTGACAGGCACGTGATAATCGGCCAGGGTTCGCACGACCGGGCTGCCCCAGCGTTTATCGTACTCCGTGGCTTCCATCAAGGCGGCACCAATGCCAAAAATGACCCCACCAATGATTTGAGAACGGGCCGTTTTTTCATTCATGATACGACCCACGTCCTGGACGCTGGTGAACCGTTTCACCCGGATGGTTCCCAAATCCTCATCCACCCACACCTCGGCAAACTGGGCACCAAACGAATGAAACGCATAGTGTTTACTATCACTGTTCTGTTCGGCTGGAATCTGCTGGGGTGTACACAAGGCACTGGGAACGGTAAGACCCGCACCGGAAACCGGCAGGGTGGTCGCACAGGCTTCCACTTCAGTCCGCTTGGCACGGCTCATGATGTCGGCATAGGAATCCGTCTTCCGCTCGTCGCCAATGAGAACGAGTTTACCATCGGCGTAACCGATCTCGTCCGGTTTATGGCCATGGAGTTTAGACGAGGAGTCGGCGATCGCCAGCGCTGCGAGCTCTTTTCTCAACAAAACGCAGGCTTCCATCGCAGCCGGATGAATGCTGGCTGTCGTTTGAGAACCACCAGCCAGCGGTGCCGCCGGCAAACTGGAATCACCGATCTTTACCTGAATCCGGTTTACTGGTACGCCCAGCGCATCAGCCGCTGTCTGCGCCAGGACGGTATAGGTTCCGGTCCCAATGTCGATCGAGGCCGTCATCACCGTGACATCACCTTTCGCGGTCATGGATACCTTGACCGAAGCCGCACTTCGGCCACCGGGATACGTAGCGGTCGCCATGCCGTAACCTACCAGGTAGTTGCCACTTCGCTTCTGTCTGGGTTCCATACTGCGGGCCGACCAGCCAAATTTCTCGGCACCAATCCGGTAACAGTCAACCAGGAACTCGCTGGAAAAGTCATGCCCATTCATCGGGTCCTGAGTAGTATGGTTGGCGATTCGAAACGCCACTGGGTCCATCTTGAGTTGATAGGCCATCTCATCCATCGCGGACTCCAGGGCAAAAGTGCCTGGCGTCTCGCCGGGCGCGCGCATGAAGGTTGGTGTGCCCCGGTTCAGTTTGGCTACGTTATAGGTAACTTCGCGCACCGGCGCTTTGTACAGGACCAGTGACTGCTTGCCACTCGGTTCGAAGAACTCGGTCAGGTTATTGTAGGTATCGGTATGATGCCGAATCGCCTTCAACGTCCCGGCCGTATCCGCACCCAGGGACACGCGCTGGATCGTGGCGGCCCGATGTCCGACGTTGGTCTGCATCATCTGGCGGGTAAGGGCCAGTTTGACCGGGCGACCCGCGGCCTTAGCGGCCATCGCGACCAGAAGGGCATGAAGCCAGAGTCCTTTGCTGCCAAAGCCGCCACCCACAAAAGGAGCGATCACGCGGACATTCTCCGGCTGTAGACCCAGAAAATAAGCCGCGATGGCGCCGGTGAGGCCCACGCCCTGGGTAGCATCGTATAAAGTTAGCTTGTCCCTTCCTTCCCAAACGGCCACGGTTGCGTGTGGCTCCATCGGATGATGGTGCTCGACCGGGGTCGAATAGGTATGATCCACGCGGTGGGCCGACGTAGCAAGCGGGGTCGCTGCCTTACCCCCATTCACCTGGGCTTCCTCTCCCATGAACTTCGTTGGTTTCTTACTGTTGGGCAGCTCCGTCTTCAAATCAGTTGCCGCTTTCTCCACGGCATAACGCACCTTGAGTTTATAAGCAGCCGCGCGGGCCTGTTCGTAACTCTGGGCCACCACCACGGCGATAAACTGTCCGGGGTAATGCACCTGGTTATCCTGCAAGGGCGGTAGGTTCTCCCCCAGGAACGCGGCACCGGCCTCCGCTTGCGCGGGCATATCGAGCGGTTTTAGCTTTACGGCATTTTTATAGCTGACCACGCTGATCACGCCAGGTTCTTTCTTTAGGGCCGCGTCATCTAAAGCGGTAATCCGTCCTTTAGCAATCGTGGCCCGTACGGGAAACGCATAGGCCATATTTGGCTGGTTGAATTCCGCAGAATACGTTGCCTTGCCCGTCACCTTCAGGTGGCCATCGATGCGACTGATTGGTTTGCCGGTTTCACTCATAATCTGACTCCTTCTCTGTTGAACGATAGTACTTTTCCAATCCACTACCGGTGGCTAGCCGTCAAGCCCGTACACCCCACCCTGCATAGCCCCCTGCAAGGCCCTCGTAATGGCTTTCCTGGCCATCGCTACTTTAAACTTGTTGTGTTCTAGGGGTTTAGCATTTTTAAGTTCGGCTTCGGCGGCTGCCTGGAAGTTAGCCTCTGTGGCTTCTTTGCCGATCAGCCATTTTTCAGCGATCAATGCCCGCCAGGGTTTATGCGCCACACCGCCCAGGGCAATCCGAACTTGTTTAATCTGGTTTCCGTCCAGTGCCAGGGCCGCTGCCACGGAAACCAGCGCAAACGCATAGGATGAGCGTTCCCGGATCTTCAGATAATAGGAACGTTCGGAAAAACCATTGGTCGGTAAGTCAATCGAGGTAATTAATTCGCCTGGTTGCAGATTATTATCTTTTTCGGGATTCTCACCTGGCAGACGGTGGTAATCAGCAAATTGTATTGTGCGTTTGGCGTTGTTTTTACCTTCCACCTGCACCACCGCATCAAGCGCTGCCAGCGCTACGGCCATGTCCGATGGATAAACCGCGACGCATTTTTCAGACCATCCGAATATCGCATGGTTACGGTTGACGCCTTTTAAAGCACCACAACCGGAACCTGGTTCGCGTTTATTACAGGGTAGGTTTACATCATAGAAATACGTACAGCGCGTGCGCTGGTTTAGGTTGCCTCCATTGGTCGCCATATTTCGAATCTGTGCACTAGCACCGGCCAGGATGGCCATGGAGAGCAGCGGGTAGTTTGTACGAATCAGTTCGTGATTAGCTGTGAGTGCGTTAGTCGCCGAGCCGCCAATGGTTACGCCTGTTGCGATCTTTTCAATATTGGCGTGTTTCAGCCGGGTAATATCCACCAGCTCAGAAGGATGCATTACATCTTCTTTCATCAGATCAACCAGGTTCGTTCCGCCACCAAGGAATTTGGCATTGGGATTCGCCGATACAAGGGTAATCGCCGTGGCCGGATCACCAGCCTTCGAAAATTTGAATGGTCTCATGGTTGACGAGTGCTTAATTGAATCAAATCGTGCCGTCCGCAAATTGCCAAACCTGAGCCACGGCCTTGTCGCCATGCACTTCGCGAATGGCATCCACAATATTGGGGTAGGCCCCGCAGCGGCAAATATTTCCCGACATCCGTTCCCGAATTTCTTCATCGGAGAGTTTCACGGGCTTAGCCGTTTGGCGCACATTCCGGGTGACATAGCTGGCTTCGCCATTCTTAGCCTCACTCATCAGGGCAACCGCCGAACAGATCTGCCCGGGTGTACAATAGCCACACTGAAATCCATCATGTTTAATAAATGCAGTTTGCATCGGATGAAGCCGACCCGTCGGACCGTTGTCGCCATCAGCTAAGCCTTCGATGGTTGTCACGGCCTTGTCCTCGCAGGTGGCGGCCAGGGTTAAGCAGGACAGGACACGCCGACCATCAAGTAGCACCGTGCAGGCACCACACTGACCATGATCGCACCCCTTCTTAGAACCCGTCAGCGCCAGGCGCTCCCGCAGGGCATCCAGTAAGGTCATGCGTGAATCCACTAACAGTTTCTGCGTACGACCATTTATTTGGAGGGCTACGTTGATACCATTCTCTATTCCTGTCGGGGGAGGGGGAAGAGGTGCTCCGGCGGTGGTTCGGGCCATTAGTTGCTCAATACCCAGTAAATGGGTAGCCAGTAAGCTAGTACCGGTAAAGGTGATGAGCTTCAGAAAATGACGTCGCTTCAAGCCTGAGGTAATGATCTCACTCATGTCATCGGGCAGGAGCTCTTCAAGAGCCTTGCGCTCGGCGTCGGTCAGATCCGGAAACTTGGGCTGGTCTTCCATGCTATCTGTTTGAAGGTTATTCTAAAGGTAAGCGTTTAAACCATGACTTGTTTTAATTTCGGCGATAGACTTTTCAGGCAACGATAAAGCTTTTTATGGCTGAATACCAACAGCAAATTTTTTGTAGAGTATCAAGACCCAGTTCAATACCAAGTCCATACATAAATCCATGAACATGTAAATAGTCAAAGTAGTATTTTACTGTTATGCTGGGTATAATACAGGCATTAGGCTTCCCATTAAGCTATTTGTACGTTTCATTGTGATCGTGCGAAAAAGATACCCCTCAATGTAACCTAAATTTAAAATATATAAACCTTGGTTACATTAAGGGTTTTAGTGAGTATCAACGATAATCTATAGTAAGTAATATAAATAGTCCCACTAAAGGTCTCTTTCGATACGTCAATGCAATGAAACAGTAAAAAAGCTGAACGAATAAAAGGAAGACAAGACATTGTTCCAGAGGCTACCATTGATAAACTCACCAAGCTTAAAACTCGCTGGGTCTACGATTACACGGTTCACATGAACTAACAGTACAGATTAGCCGAGGCAGTTCGTTAATCGCTTTGGTGGTCGACCGACGGAATATTCCGGCAGAACTTACTAATCGTTCAATAAACCGAACTAGACTCTCAGCCGAATGGGTGAATACCCATACTGCTCCTGAAACATTTTGGTAAAGTAAGATTGGGAACTGTAACCTACCTGTTGCGCCACCTGCGCCACATTGAGCTGCCCGGTTTGTAACAGTTCAACGGCCTTCTCCAGCCGCACCTTATGGATGAACCGGGAGGTGCTCATACCGGTTAGGGCGGTTATTTTTCGGTGAAGTTGGGTGCGGCTCATACCGGCCTGCTCAACCAGCCAGTCAACATCCACCGATTCGTCAGTTAGATGCTTGAGGATTACCGTCCGCAACCGGGCCAAAAACTGTTCTTCCCTGTCAAGTTCCGGGTGGAATGACGTTCCAACTGGCCCTTTCTGTATGCCCCCGGTCAAGTGACGTTGCCATTGCAGACGGGTGCGCAGACAGTTACGAATTCGCAGACTCAACTCGACTAAGCTAAATGGCTTTTCAACATAGTCGTCGGCTCCGGCTCCAAATCCTTTAAGGCGGCTCTCGTAGGTGGATTTTGCCGTCAGCAACAGAACAGGAATGTGACTCGTCCGTTCATCCGACTTCAAGCGTTCCACCAGTTCATATCCGTCGAGTTCAGGCATCATTACGTCACTAACGATCAGGTCGGGTATCTCCTCCAGTGCCTGTTCCCAACCAAGAAGGCCATTTTCTGCTGTAATGAGCTGGTATTGATCCGAGAGGGCGTCGCTCATGTAGCGACGCAGTTCCTCATTATCTTCGACGATCAGCAGCCACGGCCGGGCGGTATCATTCGATGAAACGTTAGCTGGGGAGTCCTCTCGAACCGGCTTGGGTTGGGGTACTAATGTAACGGATTGACCCGTTGGCTCTTCTGTAGACCTGGGGGCGGCTGTACTCAGGCTAAGGGGTAAGTTAAGCGTGAACGTACTGCCCTTCTCCAGAGCACTCTCAATCGTGATGGTACCACCGAGCCATTCGGTTAATTCTTTAACCAGCGCCAAGCCAATTCCCGTGCCTGGGTATGCACGGGTTGAAGAGCTATCGACCTGGTGGAAGCGTTCAAAAATATGAGTCAAGTCATCAGCCGCGATACCAATGCCCGTGTCGGCAACGCGAAGCAAAAACAGATGGTCATCGCTGATACGACCTTCTACCCGTACTTGTCCACCGGGGGGGGTAAATTTGACGGCGTTAGCCAATAAATTGTAGATAATTTTTTCCAGTTTATCCGCGTCGAACCGGTACAGAAACTGGTTAGCGCTGATAGGGGACTCCCCTTTCCAGGTTAGGCTAAGCTGTTTCTGATCGGCCAATCCCTCAAACTGGACAACCACCTGCTCGACCAACATGAGCGGATCACCCAGTTGCTCGTGCCGTTCCAGCTTTCCCGCATCTAGTCTGGCCATATCTAACGTTTCGTTGATTAGCCGCATCAACTGCTGGGTATTGCGCCGGGCGGCCTGCAGTAGTTTCTGGTCCGACGTGTTAAGAGGAGCTATACTCAATTGTTCAGTTGCATTCAGGATAATAGTTAGTGGGGTCCGTAGCTCGTGGGTAATATTGGTAAAGAAGCGGCTTTTCATTTCATCCAGATTCCGCAGCGTTGCGGCTTCAAACTCCCGGCGAGCCAGCTCCTGTCGGAGAATACGCCGTCGGTTCCAGCTTTGTAGCAGTACCGTTCCCAAGATTCCGGTCGCCACCAGGACAAAAGCCCAGAACCAGCCGGTTTTCCAGAACGGCGGGCGTACCACCAGCGTCAGGCTCGGTACCTCTCTGGACCAACCCCTTGGCAAAATGAATCGATTTAGCAGCAGCGTATAGGTACCGGCCGACAACTGATACGAAACCGTACCGGTCGCGTCCTCGGTTACGTTCCACTGCTGGTCGTAGCCTTCCAAACGAAACCGAAATGTCCGCGTCACATTGTCGATGTAGGGCGAAAGGCGCAGGGTAATCAAGTCCCCTTCCTCTACTATGAGCGTGGGGTGGCCGAGCGAATCGCGCTTCAGTTGATGACGTTCGGTATCCTTTTCCAGGCGGGTACCGTTAACCGTAATATCGAGCAGGTTGAGGGCTGGCAGGGGGCGAACGTGCGCCAAATCGTAGGCCAGCAGGGTTTGCTCCGAACTTACCCACAATCGGTTGGTTCGGCTGGGTAGCAGGTAGTTGACACGCCCCGACAGGCCGCTGAATTCCAATTGCTCTAACCGCCCCGCCCGGGTATACCGATAATTGGCGGCCATGGTCCTGAAATAGGTATTCCCCTGCGGATCTTCGTGAAAGTCCAGGGCAATCTGGGCCGGATAGTACTTATTGGGCAGCAGTTCCAACCGAGTTACTTGACCCGTGGTCGGCTCAATAACATCCACCTCATCGCTTAGTGCGACCAATATGCGGCCATCCGGACGGGCGTGAATACCAATCGCAAACAGATCCTCCATAGAACCCGCAGCTGTGCCCGATTGCGTTCGATTTGGCGAGCCCAGTTCATCCCGGTAGCGTTTTAGCACGCGCGAGACGGGGTTGTAGGCATACACCGCTTTGTTGGTCGTGAACCAGATGGTTCCGGCGGGGTCCTGGGTAATCCAGCGGGCGGCTTCATCGGGTTGATCAAATACTTTCTCGACAGCGTACGTACGGGGATTGAAGCGAATCAACCCGCGTCGGCGCAGGGCTATCCACACCGTAGCTTGGGCATCGGCAAAAACGTAATTGCTACGCCACTGTGACAAATACTCCCGCACCAGCCTAGAGGAGTCCGGTACTCGAATGATCCGGTCTAATTTAGGATCGATGTATGACAGGGCGCTACCCCGGCCCAGTTTGCACCAGATACGTCCATCGGGCGAAGACACCAGGTGAAAATAGTCGTCGCCGTGGCCCAGAACGGGATCATGATAAACCCGAAATTGTTGTCCGTCGAATCGGACAACTCCTTCATTCGTTGCAAACCATAGCCTGCCCTGAGCATCTTCAACTGCCCCCGTAACGTTGAAATTGGTACCTGCCGGTGGTCTGAATCGGTGAACGAACCGGGGTATTACCTGCTGCGCCCAGCTGGATGCCCCCATATTCATGCCAATCAAAATCCCAACGAATACAGGACGTAAGAATGATAACATAATGAGAGAAAAGCGTGCCTCGAAGATAAAAAAGAGCTATCAATCAGCAAAATGGAACATACGTACAAAAAATGGAACGATTGTGATAGACCTGGACCCGGCTGTTAGCACTTCTTTGTGTCTTCAAAATAACTCCTAGAAATAGCCTGTTCACTAACCGTTTATCTAATCGATTGTTATGTTCTCCTTTTCATTTTCATCCGTGTTTTCAACGGCTCGTCGTACTTCATTAGTAGGGCGTCGGATCACCCAGTTTGGCCTGATTTGTCTGTGTATTCTAGCGGTATCCTGTACCGATCATCAGGTACCCGATTTAAGTTCAGAACGACGTGTTCAGCTGGCTGTCGATAGCGTACGGCGCGTACTGGAAGATAGTCTGGGGCAGCCAGTCCCCTCGATGAATGTGCTGATCCAGACCCCTAGCCAAACCTATTTCGCTTCGGCGGTCGCCCCGGGTCGGCAGCCCCTTACCCCGGATACCTACTTCCGGTTTGCCAGCAATAGTAAAAACTTTACCGCCACCGCCATTTTGACGATGTACCAGGATGGCTGGCTTGACTACAAAGCGAAAATCACCGATCTGATTCCGGGTGCCAACCTGCCCTACGTGCCCACTACCCCGGACTGGAATATTCCCTACAAAAGTCAGATCACCATCGAGCAACTGCTTCAGCATAGCGCCGGGGTCTACGATACCGATAATGATACCATACCCGGCCTTCGCGGGGAGACCTATACGAACTATGTCCAAACCCGGGATTCGACCCATCAGTTTACCACCGAAGGGCTGATCAAGCCTTTGATCGATCACCAGTTAAAATACTTCGTTCCGGGTAATGGACAGCACTACAGTAATACTGGCTACGCCATACTCAGTCGCATCATAGAGCGGGTATATTCGGCCAAGAGCGGTCGGACCAGAACGTACGCTGATTACCTCTACGATCACATAACCGGACCCAACAGCCGGGTACCCATTCCGGTTTCGTTTCCCTACCAAGCCAGCGACCAGCTGTTGCCCCAGCCCAGCGTAGCCAGCCTGATCCGGAACTCAACCAAGTGGGGTGTGGGCTTCGGTCCGGTCAACATGAGTGCCCACGTGGCCGAAGGCAATGGCTATGGCACTATGGCGGCCCTGAACAAGTATATCCGCTCGCTGATGCGGGGTGAGAACGTACTCTCCAAACAAACCGTGCAGTTGATGCAAACCGACGTATCAGCGGCCAAACGAGAGTATGGCTTAGGCACTGAGCTATTCAACAACCTGGGCTACGGCCATAACGGGGCCATTGCGGGCTACTTGTCGGTGATGACCTATGATCCGAACACCGACGTATCGGTGGTAGCGATGCTTCCGCTTTGGGACTTTGTCAGAGGTCAGGCATCCTTCAACACCTGTTTCTTTCACATGTATTATGCGGGCTATGCGGCCAAGAGGGCCCTGGGCTATCCAATTATACGATAGTGGGAATGCCTTGATTGCTAGCCTTGGCCGGCGACTACAGGTTCCGCTTGCTTCATTCATTTTACCAAAGCGATATTAATGGGTAGCCTTCTTAATAGTGTCCTATCCATAAACTAGGGACTGGTGAGCAATTGTGCGAAGAGAACTCGGGGTGTCGCGCCACTGACGTATTTCGGGGACCACCTTTTATGACTAGACTTCCGTAAACTATTTACACCCAAATTACATGTTTTTACAAAATAACCGCCGAAAATTTCTGGAGCAAACGGCATTGGGTGCCGGTGGTATGCTCTTTTTCCCAGGGCTGCTGACCAGCTGCACCGATCACCGTATTCCTGATCCCGGTAATTCTGTTGTTCCGCCGGTAGGGGATATCGCGTCGGATGACGACATTGCTAAAACAACTGTCACAACCATACTTGGTGAGATACCTTACGTGGGTGCACTCCTAAGCGCGTTGGTTGATATCTTTTGGAACACCCAGACAGACCCGTGGGATGAGATAAAAGACCGGGTAGATCAAGTAGTAACTCAGAAGCTTAGTGATTTTGTCTACCAGCAGATCAAGGATCAATTGGGCAGTTTGAGCGATGCTGTACCAGGAGGCATGATTGGCGCAATGACATTGTATCTAAATGAAGTCAAAGCCTATGTAGAGACCTCTAAGACAAATCCAAATGCAGATCCAACCAGCGTTAGAGAGCAGTGGGTAGCTACCCGGACTGTTTTTGTGACGGCCCTTCCTCTTTTTCAATCGAAAGGGTATGAGGTGTCACTGCTGGGGCTGTTTACGCAGTTTGCCAACATGCACCTATCGTTATTACGTGATGGGGTAATCAGTGGAAAAGCCTGGGGCAGGAGCGATGCCGACCAGCAGCAAGATATTCTCGACTTACAGAAAGCGATAAAAGGTTATGCTGACTACACTTACGATACACTTGAATTAGGTTATGCTAATGCCATTGCTTATGCGTTAGACCACGGTAAAGATCCTTGTGATGCTGCGGCAGCCGGTGTTCTTTATGCGAGTACTATGACTCTACTCGCACAAGACTACGCTGCAACCTGGTCCTATTTTGATGTGACCCTCTACCCTAACGGACCAAGGATACCGTTAAGACGTGAGATTTACTCGGGCCTGCAGGGCTATTGCAAGGGATTTGATCTCGTAAAAAAATATGGGTTTAACCCTACAGATTCGTTCTACGCTGGCTATAGTACTCCGCCCCAAAAGGTCCCTACTCAACTAACCATCTGGGGCGGGGAAGTTATTGAAGGGGTGCAGGTAACGTATCCGACAGGTGGTGGACTAAACGGTATTACACAAACGGTCCGGATGGGACTTGATAGTTTGAATGGAGGGAGTACCCAGCCGCCACGTGGGGGTATGTTTAATCTATCACCTACCAACCCAATTGTCCTTATTCGACTCAGTTTTAACAAGTACCCACCCGACTACAGCGCTGATATTCTTGGCGTATCGGCGATTCAGTTTGTGTATAAAGACGGGGCAACTAGCCCCTGGACCGGTACTCTGAACAATTCCAATATCGTTGAGGTAAAACCTCCGTACGGGCATTATATATCAAGTGTATACTTCGGTGCCTATCTCGTAGTGTTTGGCCTCCAATACATAAACCTAGAGGCCCCCAAAAGCACAGACGCCGTTCAGCTCATTTATAAAACAAGCCCCAAAGAACGGACGGCGGCTGACTTTGCCCGAGCTTTCCCGGAACTTGGTATTACACAGGCTCTGATCACTGACGACTTGAAGAAAGCGCGTCAGGAATACTGGGCTACTATCAAAGCGCGAGCGAAAGCCCTCAACTAACTAATCTGCTCTGAGCGAAGCGGCTGATTGCTGAAACTTGCTTGTGGCGTACAATACACCGCCTTATGCCGGCTGAGGCCGCCCACTTTCCTACCCAGGATATGGCAATCTGGTAACGTATAATCCAAGGTATAACAGCGGGGTCATGGCGGAGTATTATCTACAATGGCCCATAACCCGAATACCGACATACCAATGGTGACCATGTTGCTCCTGTAGGACTTTTCCAAGCAAGATGCCTTTCTCGTCCTTTGCTTTCGGTATATGTACCACTCTTTCGATTAACTCTGTATCGTAGGCCTATCTGTTTTGGCCGTATTTATCCTTATACTACTATGCCAACCTTTATTTTCCCGGCAAGTTTTAAGCAAATTTTCAGGTACGCGCTCGTTCTGTTTTTGACGAACAAAAATAGGACAAGCCAGCGCTGGACCTTCCTTCAATGGCTGCTGTGTTTATGGCTGTTAGGTCTTCAGCCTACCTTGGGGTGGAACGGGGCCAGTTATTCTGTCTACCCGTGCGATGAGGGTGGATTTGGCTCCCGCTCCTGGCCTACCCTATCCCGTATAGAACAGCCAGCCAGCAAAACTACTACGTTGATTACCAACGGTGCTAAGGGCAACCAGCGCCAGTATCGGGCGAACAGCACGAGCGGTCCCCGAACCGTTTTTTCTCAATCGGCCACCTTCACGCAGGAAGCACCGCCCAGTATCACTGTTCAGCCCTTAAGCAGAACCGTTTGCTCAGCCAATGGAATTCAGTTTAGCGTGCAGGCCGATGGAACGGACTTAAGGTATGCCTGGCAGTATTACGATTCTGTAGGGGGTATATGGGTCACTCTAGATCAGTTTAAAACCAATACGCTAACTATTTCCGATAATTTCACCCCTAATAATGAGCAATTCCAGGTGCAGTACCGGGCGGTTGTGTCGAACGGCTATGGCTCTGTCACTTCTCAGCCAGCCACCTTGACGAAGTTGCCAGCTGCGCTCATCACCCAACAGCCGGTCGACCAAATCGCCTGTTCGAGCAAAGGGCTCCAGTATACTGTACAAGTCAAGCAGGAAGAGGACTTGAGCTATTACTGGGAATTTAATGATGGAAGAGGATGGGCCTCGCTGCTTGCCGATACGAATGTGTATAAAGGCTATAACACTGGCGCCCTGACCATCAAGATAGATGAACCAACTAGTCGTCAATATCGGGTCAAAATTAACAATAGGTATTGCACCATCTACTCCGACTCAGTCGCTTTCACGAAGCTGAGAGCAATAGTCATCACCCAACAACCGATCAGCCATACCATCTGCTCGGGTGATGGGAAGGGGCTTACATATAGTGTGCTGGCTGACGGAGATGACCTGGGCTACGACTGGGAATTCAAAGACCCTGGTATGATTCAATGGGAGTCATTCAGTAATTTTGTTGATACTTATCCGGATTATACCACCGCTACGCTGACCGCCAACGGAGTCGAGACCCCCGGCCGCCAGTACCGGGTGAAGATCATCAACGACTGTGGTACGGTCTATTCCGAGTCGGCCACCTTCACCTTAACCACAACTCCCCCCGCCATTACCCAACAGCCAATCAGCCATACCGTCTGCTCGGGTAATGAGGATGGGCTTACCTACAGCGTGAAGGCCGCCGGAGATGACCTGACCTACGAGTGGGAATTTAAGGACCCTGCTACGATGGACTGGGCGTCGCTGGGTGGTCAGTATGCCCCCCTCTATCCGGGTTACGATACGCCCACGCTGACCACCAACGGCACCGAAGCCAACGGTCGTCAGTACCGCGTGAAAATCATGAATAGTTGTGGTAGTACGGTCTATTCTGAAGCGGCTACTCTCACAATTACACCCGCACCCACCATCACCCAACAACCCCAGAGCCGAACCGCCTGCTCGGGGAGCACCACTGGACTTACCTACACAGTAGTCGTCGAGAGCACTGGTCCAGTAACCTACGAGTGGGAATTTAAAGACCCTGCTACGACGGACTGGGCGTCGCTGGGTGGTCAGTATGCCCCCCTCTATCCGGGTTACGACACGCCCACGCTGACGACAAACGGCACTGAAGCCAACGGTCGCCAGTACCGCGTGAAAATCAATAATGGGTGCGCTTACTCCAACCCCGCTATCCTCATACTTGCCCCCACACCCACCATCACCCAACAGCCCCAAAGTAGAATCGCCTGCTCTGGCAAGGGGCTCACATACAGTGTGCAGGCTGATGGACAGAACTTGACCTATGAATGGGAGTTCAACGATACCGGTAGTCGTGACTGGGCGTCGCTGGGTGGTCAGTATGCCCCCCTCTATCCGGGTTATGACACGCCTACGCTGACCACCAACGGCACCGAAGCCAACGGTCGTCAGTACCGTGTGAAGGTCATGGCCGGTACCTGCACCGTTTATTCCCAACCCGCTACCTTCACTCAGAGCCAGTGCACCCCTACGCTGACAAACTTCTCGGCCTCTCCTACATCGGTGACACCAGGCCAGCCAATCGAGTTTACCGCTACAGTAGGTGGCGTGACGGCTCCCTACAACTACACGCTTTCGAACGGAGCCGGAAGCGATCAGACTGGTACGGCCAGCGGTTCGAACTTCAGTCAGCGCCTGACCGCGCAGGGAAACGGTCCTCAGACCTACACGCTTACCATTGGTAACTCCCCCTATACGGTCACTGGTACGACAGTGGTTACGGTGGCATCCTTTGCCATCACCGATTTAAAAGCCTTTGCGAACCCTGTACAATCAGGTCAATCGGTCGAGTTTACCGCCACGTTTGAGGGATTGATCGACACCGACCTTTACAAATATACGCTCACCAACGGGCAGGAGCCGGTACCCCTAACAGGTAATTTCTACGGTTCGTCTTTCCGAGAAAGCATAACCGCTAGGGGCGCTGGCGTTCAAGTTTTTACCCTTACCGTGGTTACCCGCGACAAGGGAACGGCAACAGCTGCCATATCGGTCACGGTTGTTGGGGATGATATTGGTCTGGAGCGCTTTGCTGTCCTGGGCGTGACGGCCGTAGATTGTGAGACCCTCAGCGAGACCAAACGCCAGTTGCGCTTCACGCCCCGGTACGCAGGCGCCAACGGCGAGCCTATTAGCTTCTCGGTGGTCAATGAGCTAAGTCCCACCACCCAGCCAGGCCCTTACACCCTGCGCTTGTACATTGACAACCCCACCATTACTCTGGTAGCGCAGCAGGGCAACGCCCAGGCCCGCTACTCTTACGATTGGCTGGCTCATTGCTCCACTTCGCCCGGCAGTTTCACCCTAACCGGGGCGCGAATAGTGGACTGCCAGTTGGAGAATCCCAACTTCAGTCAGCAATACCGAGTCAGCCTGCAACCCTCATACGCCAATCAAGACAACGCTCAGCCTATTAGCTTCTCAGTAGTCGATGAGCTGAGTCCCACCACCCAGTCCGGCCCCTACACTCTACACCTGTGGGGCGATAAGCCCGTCATCACCCTGGTGGCTCAGCAGGGCAACGTCCAGACTCGGTATGCCTACAATTGGCTAGCTAGTTGTGGCTCCTTCAATCGTGCCCGCAGGGCGTCAGCCCAGGAGGATGTGGAGCGATTGCAGGTCAAACTGTTGGGCAACCCAATCACAAATCATCAAATCAGGGTGGAAGTAAAAGGCGTAACCGGACAACACCTGGAACTGACGCTTATGGATTTGAGCGGACGGACCTTGCTGAATCAACGCATTGAGAAGCCGGGTAGCATGAAAGAGTACCAGTTACAGACAAATCCGGCGTGGAGCGGCCCGTTGCTGTTACGGGTACGGATCGAGTCGCTTACCGGCGGCTTCCAACAGCAGACGGTGAAGGTCATTCAGGAATACTAACCAACCCTGAAAATGAACAAATTGTCCTGACTTGCAAACAAAGATTTTTCAGTACTGAAGGCTTTATCATCAAGTCACAAATCATTATTGATAGTAAACGTTCCCCCTAGCGAAAGGGAAAACCGTAGCTCACTGAACGGACTCTTCGTATGAATTTCGTTACACAGCTTTCTGTATGGTCTGCTCAATTTCCATCACACAATGCACCTGCCTAGCATGGATGTACAAGTGCTGCTCATGCTATTGACAGTTGTCTATCCAGCAATAACAACTGACTGATGAACAGCCATTTCCTGGTTATTGAGAAAAATAATCGGTGCTTAATGGACACTCTTAGTGAATCGGCCTCAGCCCGGACTGAGGCCGATTCAAATGGTTTTCTACCGGCTGTATCATAGAATATGAAGACCTATATTGTTGGCCCTCTCGTTATTGACTGTTACCACGTACCCGTTCAAATCATCTAAGGAGAGCGTTTAGTTGTTGAGTCAGTTCAGCTGTGGCAGGCTGCGGCCGAAGAGCCGCTGCGTGTCATGATCCCAGGCAAGCCTGTGGTGAGCGAATGGACGGTGGTGGAGATTTGTGTAGCCAATGATCGATTGCTGTACCTATCACAGAGGACGAGCGAGGCTGGCATGTGACTGCTCAGTTGGCCGAACAAGCCGGGGCACTGGAGCGGCAGCTGTTGTGCTTGAAACGCCCCCCTGCCGCAAGTGCGCCCACCTGTTCTAAGTCAGCCCGTCAGGTTGCTCAGAGCGGAGTAGCCCTCAGAACGATTTCAGGCACTAGAAAAAAGTGTCAGAGTTTTCCTCTGCTCAACAAGTAGCGTCCAGTTGGCCAAGTGTTTTCCTGAACGGTTTGAGGAAGATAATTGAACACGTACAATCTTTTAGTTTACAGTCATTTACGGCGTTGATTTACCACTACTCTTTAGCCTTTAAATGAACGATTTCATGTTGAACTTGTATCATTTAATTGACCGATTTTAAGTAGGAGCGGGATTTCGTTGCGAAAGTCTTACGTAGCCACTAAAATAGTGCCCTACCCAACGGATAGCGTACGGGGGTGAACTTCGCTCCAACGAAACCATTCTGTAACCAAAAAGAGTTGTCACACTACCCTCAGAGGCCCTAAATATCAGCAGTTTCCGATGATGACAGCCCTCCCCTCCAGCCTTGCCTGTCGCCAAGAATGAATTGAGGGCGGAGAAGGGTTCGACTCGCCCCTTGCTGGTGGTTCGGCTCCAGGCCGAACCACCGGGTGGCCTGTTGCTGGAAGTGCAGGATAATGGACCCGGCCTGCCGGAACAACCAACCCCCGGTCGGCGGACTTCATTCGGTCAGCGACTCATTCGGGAGTTGACGGGGCAACTGGGTGGAGAAATGAGCCTAACCAGCCAGCAGGGCACCTACTTCCGACTGTGGCTCCCCGCCCAGGCCTAACGGATGCGTATCCGTTTGGGGAACTTGCCAGCCGACTATAATAACCCTGTCGTTGATGCACACATTCCCGTCGCTTGTGACCATTTCCGAGCGCGGGACACGGCTATTTGCCAGCTTTGGGACCAACAAGCCGCATCGCTGATAAGCTAGGCCGGGGTCACCCAAGGCCTACTGGCAAGTCGGCCTTGGCATTTGCTGCTCCAATCAACGGTTATGGATACTTCTTCACCTGTAACAAGCTTCCGTCAGGCGTGCATCGATAGGTGCTCAGCCTCTTTTTCTCCGCCATCTGCTCGTCAACGGACTTTGATCAGGTATGGCTACCAGCCTTGGCAAGTTGCCCCTGATCGGGACCGCTAACAAGTTAGCTCATCCGTAGTGCTAGTCATTCTGAAGCGAGTGAGTCGCCCGGACTTTCTTAACAATGGGTAAGCGAAGTAACGCGTCATTAGCCAACCCTCCCCTGAAAACAGACGCTGGATTTGTGGGTCCGGTTTCTGTGAATAAGCAAAGCAAGCGCGCTAGCGCAGCAAGCCGAATTGGAACGCTCCAGCGAGTTTTTTCGGGTAATGATCGCCCTTAACGCTCAATTTGGTTCGATATCGCTTAAAATGGTTCGATACCGTTCGTTGACAACCCTCTTTCCACCAGACCTTTGTAGGCATTCAATACCCATATAACGACCGATGTTTACTCAGCTACTCTTTATGAAGACTCTCTTTGCCAATAAGTCGAACTGCATTCTCCGGCAACTCTATTTCGGGATTGGTCTATTGGGCCTAATGGCCCTCAACCTGGCTTGTCAGGATCACCAGCCCCCCGTTGCCAGTACCCCGAACCAACTGCGGATGCAGACTGCCGTTGACAGTGTCCGGCGCGTGCTGGAAGATAGTCTGAAGGCGTTCGTGCCGTCGATGAACGTACTCATCCAGACCCCCAGCGAGACCTATTTCGTCTCTTCGGTGGCTACCGGCCGCCAGCCCCTGACGCCCAACACGTTTTTTCGCTTTGCCAGTAACACCAAGAACTTTACCGCTACGTCTATTCTGACAATGTACCAGGACGGCTGGCTCGACTACAAGGCTCACATCACCGACCTGATTCCGGGGACTCAGCAGCCCTATGTACCGGCAACTGCCGACTGGGCCATTCCCAATAAGGCTCAGATCACCATTGAGCAACTGTTGCAGCACAGTGCCGGAGTCTACGATACCGACAACGATCCCATTCCCGGCCTGAATGGGGAAACGTACGTCAATTACGTGCAGTCGCGCGATTCGAGCCACCGTTTCACGACCGAGGAGCTCATAAAACCCCTGCTGGACTACCAACTCAAGTACAATTATGCACCCGGCGGGGGCTACCACTACAGCAACACGGGCTACGCCATCCTGAGCCGCATCATCGAGCGAGTCTATTCAGCCAAAAGCGGCAGTGCCAAGACCTACGCCGATTACCTGCGCGACCGTATCACGGGTCCTACGGCCCGGGTGCCCGTACCGGTTACCTTTCCATATTTACCAAACGACGTTTTGCTACCCGCGCCCAGCGTGAACAGTATCATTCGCCAGCCGGGGGGTATTTTGCAGGGCTTCGGGCCGGTCAACATGAGCGCCCACGTGGGGGAAGGCAACGGCTACAGCACCATGGCGGGGCTGAACACCTACATCCGCTCCCTGATGCGGGGGGAAAACGTACTTACCCCTGCTACGCTGCAACTGATGCAGACTGACATCCGGGTGACGCCCACCAACACGAACTACGGACTGGGTACCATCCGCTTCACCAACCTGGGCTACGGCCACAATGGGGCCATTGCGGGCTATTTGTCCCTGATGGCCTACGACCCGGCCACGGACGTATCGGTGGTGGCGATGTTGCCTTTGTGGGACTTCACCAAGGGTGAGGACTCATTTCTAACCTGTTTTCGGCACATGTACTACGCGGCTTACGCGGCCAAGGGTGCGCTAGGCTATCCCATTCAATTGTAAATTTTTTGCCCTTAGACATCTGACTATCAGATAATTATCTACTATTGACAGCAGTTGCATTTCTAAACTAGTTAACCCAAAACGTTATGCTTTTACCGAAAAATTTGACCAATCGCCGAAAATTTCTGGAACGCACGGCCCTGGGTGCCGGCAGTATGCTTTTTCTGCCAGAGCTACTAACCAGCTGCAATGACCACCGAATTCCCGATCCTGGTACGTCTGCCGGTATTCCGCCGTTGGTCGGTGATAATTCTTTTGATTATAACGGCGAGGCAAAAACTGTCATCGTCACTGGGCTTAGATTTATACCTGAAGTAGGTGGTATCCTCAGCGCTTTGGTCAGCATCTTTTGGCCTGGCACGGACGTTTGGTCCAAAGTGAAGAACCAGGTGGAAGCTTTGGTGGACCAAAAAATCGATGATGCTGTGATCTCGCTAGTACAGGCCAAACTGACTAGCCTGAAGACTATCTTAGATAATTATACGCAAGAAATTAAGGACGGTGCTACAGGCGAGAAAATGTATAGTAATTGGGGTAGAGCACAAGATTTCTTAAGTGGTAGTGTTGGGCCTTTTTCAGCATCTGGATTTGAGGTTGTCCTACTGCCCTTTTACGCACAGCTTGCCAACATGCACCTGTCTGTACAACGCGATGTGGTCATAGCCGGAAAAAGTTGGGGTAGAAGCGAAACTGAGCGCGCAACAGACATTAAGAACTTGCAAACGTATATCAATGATCACCTATCATACGTCCAAACCACTTACGCGGCTCAAGTAGCAGAGTTAACCGTAAATACACGACCCAACACCATCAGACTGATCGAGCCTTTTACGACAGTTAATAGATATACTCGAGAGACAACGCTTACGGTGCTTGATTATGCAAAATTTTGGCCTTATTACGATGTTACCAAGTATCCAAATGGCGCTAAAGTATCGTTACCACGCGAACTGTACTCGGATCCAGTGGGCTCTGAAGGAAAATATAGCGGTTTTATCAATTTGCCCACACCACCGACTCAGGGCCCTACGGAGTTAACTGTATGGGGGTCTACGGATGGAGTTGATGCGGTTCAATTAACTTATCCGTCCGGAAGTGGCCCCGATGGTGTTACGACAACGCCCCGCAGGGGTCGTCAGGACGGTGGCGGTCATGGTAGTTCAGGAACCACAGATCAACCATATGGCTTGATATTACGCATAGCAACTGACAACCCGTTAGTTCGAGCACGTATGTCAACTAACTTCGTTTCTAATAGTCCGAAATGGTACGGTGTATATACAATGCAATTTGGACTTCATGACGGCACCATTATAAATAAGGTCGGTGCAGACGATACAAGCCTGCAGGCAGATTGGGTAGAAATTAATGACCATTTCATATCAAGCATATACATTAATGGATCATTAGAGGATGATCAAGGTATACCTTCTATCGCAGATTGTGTCGTTATAGGTTTTAAATATTTGACCGGAGGGCCGTCAGTAACCTCACGTACCCTTGAACGCCTTTACGTAACAAATCCGCGAGAACTATCCGGGACTGATCTTGCTCAGGTTTCCCCCACATTTGGGGCTACGGCTGTTCTGATCACCGATAACCTAAAAGCGGCTCGCCAGGCATACTGGGCAGCCATTGCGCAAGCTAACGAGCCCAGATAGCGTCTCGCCAAACGGCCGGACGCCGGGGCCTGTAGTGATATACTGGAATGGCGGATAAGCCTCCCGGCATCAGATGCTCAAAGTAGACTAACTATCGGGCTTCCCAACTAAGGTTCCTATTTAGCCATGAGCTCTTAGTTGGGAGGCCCTTTATGGACCTGGTAGCTTGTGAAGGACTAAAATTGGGCAATCTGGATTAGGGGACTTAGCCGACTCTGGCGAGCTTTTTATGGTATGCCCTCAATCAACTAAATATTCAGTTTCTACAAGCCATGCACTTATTTTTACATAGATTCTCCTTGAGGGCGACTTCCCATTTGGGTAGGTGGATCGTTTACTTTCTGGGCCTGACCCGCCAGCCCGGCCCGCTCTGGGCGTGGCTACTGGTAACGATGGTGTGGGTTGGCCTAGGCCTCCCAAGTGCCCAGGCTCAGAATGCAACCATTCGCTACGTGAGCCCTCAGGGAGCGGGTAGCCAGACCGGTGCCAATTGGGCTAATGCCCTGCCAGGCACCAGTCTTCAGGCTGCTATCAACGCTAGCCGCTCGGGCGACCAGGTCTGGGTGGCGGGCGGGATGTATAAGCCGGGCCGCCCGGCCAACACTGACCGCGCGGTGAGTTTCGCAATGAAAGAGGGTGTCGCGATCTACGGCGGCTTTGTGGGTACCGAGACTAGCCTAGACCAGCGCCCGACCAGCAACACTGTGAGCGGTTCGGGCGGGGCAACGCAGCCGGTCAGCAGCACGCTTAGTGGCGACATTGGCCGGATGGGCGACAGGACCGACAACAGCTTTCACGTCATCTACAACCCGGTCAGTCTGAGCCTGACCAGCACGGCCATCCTCGACGGCTTTGTCATCACCGGCGGCAATGCTGACGGTCTAGGAAATGCTGAAAGCTTATACGGGGGGGGCATCTATAACAAAGGTAGTGGGCTGGATCAGGTCTGTAGTCCCCATATCCGCAACTGTGCTTTTGTAGCCAATTCAGCTAACTTCGGCGGGGCAATATACAACGATGGTCATAATAGTGGCATTAGCAGCCCCCGGCTGATCAACTGCGCTTTTGTGACTAATACCGCAGGGGAGGTCTACGGTGGAGCAATATACAATGATGGCCGTCGTGGCACCAGTAACCCCACTCTGGTCAATTGCTCTTTTGTGGCCAATACGGCTGACAGGGGTGGGGCACTATTCAACGATGGTCGTGACGGAGGCACTAATAAGCCAGCGCTGATCAACTGCGTGCTGTTTGGTAATGGCGGGGCCAACACGATATTTAGCACCGATGGGGCTTCTGTGACGGCCCGCTACAGTCTGTTTGACAACACCGTGACGGGCTATAATGATGGGGGCAACAACCGCACGACCACCACCTCGCCCTTTACTAGTCTCACCAGCGTGGCACTCAATGCCTGCGGGCCAGCCATCGACGCAGGCAGCAATCAAGCCTACACGGAGGCTGGTGGGCCCCCGACCGATCTGGTGGGCAACCCCCGCATCTATCCCACCGGGGGGCGTATTGACATGGGTGCCGTCGAATTTCGGGGAAGCCAGTTATACGTTTCGGCCAGTCAGACGGCCACAGCGGGCGACGGGCGGAGTTGGGCCACGGCCTTCGCTGACCTGCAAAGCGCGCTGAGTTCCTCTTCCACCTGCGGCACCGAGATCTGGGTGGCAAGGGGATTATACAAACCCACCGCTGGCAGAGACACTACCAAAAGCTTTACCATGCAGCAGGGCGTAGCCATCTATGGTGGTTTTGTGGGTACGGAAACGAGCCTGGACCAGCGCCCCACCATTGCCCCCGTGGCGGGTACGCCATCCAGCAGCACGCTTAGTGGCGATATTGGCCGGGTAGGCGACAAGACCGACAACAGCTTTCACGTCATCTACAACCCGGCCAGTCTGAGCCTGACCAGCACGGCCATCCTCGACGGCTTTGTCATCACCGGCGGCAACGCCAGACGTAATGGTTCTTCTGACAACTCTGGAGGGGGCATCTATAACAACGGCAGTGGATCCGTTTGTAGTCCTCAGATACGCCACTGCACCTTCGTAACCAACTCGGCTGTTGGTATCGGCGGGGCAATGGTCAACGATGGTCGTGCTGGGGGTAATAGTAGTCCGAGTCTAACCAACTGCGCCTTCGTAGCCGACACATCGGCTTACGACGGTGGGGCAATCTACAACACGGGGCAAAACGGTGTAAGCAGCCCTACGCTGATCAACTGCGGTTTTGTGGCCAATGCAGCCGCTAACTCTGGCGGGGCAATGGTCAACGAGGGTACCAATGGGACCAGCAACCCCCGCCTGGTTAACTGCACCTTTCTGGCTAACCGGGCTGTTAATTCCGGAGCCGCTATGTATAACACGGGTTATCAGGGTACCAGCACTCCCCACCTGACCAACTGTGTGCTGTTTGACAATGACGGAACCAACACGCTGTTCAGCAGTAACAGTGCTACCGTGTCGGCCAGCTACAGTCTGTTTGACAACACCGTGACGGGCTATAGTGACGGGGGCAACAACCGCACGACCATCACCTCGCCCTTTACCAACCTTACCAGCATAGTACTCAACGCCTGCGGTGCGGCCATCGACGCGGGTAGTAATCAAGCCTATACAGACGCTGGTGGGCCCCCGACCGATTTGCTGGGTAACCCCCGTATCTATCCCACCGGGGGGCGCATTGATATGGGCGCCGTCGAGGCTCAGGAGACCTCCCAACCCATCACCTTCAGCCAGCAGCCCCCGTCGGCTTCGGCGGTGTGCGTGGGCGGCCGGGTGGAAATACCGGTACGTGTGACGGGTGGCCTACCAGCGTACCAGTGGTACAAAGACGGCCAGCCCGTTAGTGGGCAGACATCGGCCACGCTCAGCCTGGCCAATGTGCAGACTACGGATGCGGGCCGTTACTCGGTCGAAGTGACGGCGAGCTGCAACTCGCTTACCAGCACGGCTTTTAGCCTGACCGTCAACGCACCACCCCCGGCCACCCTGTCGGCCAGTCCATCCAGTACGCTGAGTTGCGCGCAGCCCAGCGTAACGCTGACGGCCAGCCCGAGCGGGCAAACGTACCAGTTCAGCGCGGGAGCCACTCCGATTGGTTCATCCAATCAGGCAACGGTCAACAGCCCAGGTCTGTACTTCGTGACCGTGATTTTGGGCAATGGCTGTTCGGGGGTAGCCAGCGTCTCGGTCGGCCAGGATACGTCCGTACCCACCATCGGCATCACGGCTACGCCCAGCCTGACCATCACCCAGGGCCAGTCGACCACCCTAACGGCCAGTGGGGCCAACTCTTACGTCTGGAGCACCGGTTCGACGGCTAATCCCATCGTCGTTAGCACCGAGGGTCCCTACTCGGTGACCGGCACAACAGCCAACGGCTGCACGGCCACGGCTTCACTCACCCTGACGGGGTCGGCGCTACCCATTACTATCACCGGATTATCGGCTAGTCCTAACCCCGTGGTGGCTGGCCAGCCAATCACGTTCACTTCTACGGTGGCCAACGTTGTCCGGGGCTACTACTACACGCTCACCAACGGCCGGGGTAGCACCCGTACGGGCACGGCTGACGCCAGTCCGCTTAGCCAAACCCTCACCGCCCAAAACGCGGGAACCCAGACCTACACACTAACGGTGACCTCGTTCGATGAGCCAACGGCGAGTAGTGCCACGGTTGACGTTACTGTCAGCTCCGGTCCGGCCGTAGCCGACGGGCCCGCCTGTACCAACTTTGTTAACCGCCCCCTACTAACTGCCAACCCGGTGACGGGGGTATACGCGCTGGGCAGTACCATTTATGCCGCCACTAACGGGGGACTGGCCATTTCTACCGATGGGGGGAATTCATTTCCAGTCGTCCGCACCACCGCCAGCGGCCTGGGGGCAAACCAGGTCAATGCGGTCTATGCGCAGGGCAGCACTGTCTATGCCGCCACCAATAACGGGTTGAGCGTCTCTACTGATGGAGCCCAAAGCTTTACAAACTACACCACCGGATTGGGTAACAACCAGGTGCGGGCTGTTTATGTGGCGAGCAATACCATTTACGTAGCTACCCCGGGGGGACTGGCGGTCTCAATCAATGACGGACAGTCGTTTACCAACCGAACCAACACCAACGGCTTGGGCGACAACCAGGTCAATGGCGTATACGTAGTAGACAATATTGTCTATGCGGCCACCAACAACGGGCTGAGTATTTCCACCAACGGGGGCAGTTCGTTTGCCGTCAACCGGACAACGGCCTCACCCAGCGGGATTGCCAGCAATGTCGTACTGGGGGTCTACGCCCAGGGCAGCACCGTCTACGTGGACACCGATAACGGGCTGAGTATATCCACCGACGGGGGCCAAACGTTTACGAACCGCACCACGGACAACGGGCTGGGCAGCAACAATGTGCATGCGGTTTACGCCGTGGGTCGGACCGTCTATGCGGCCACCAACAATGGGCTGAGCATTTCCACCGATGGGGGGCAAAGCTTTACCAATTACACCCCCGCCAACACGGCCAATGGGCTGGGTAGTAACGTTGTCTACGGGGTACATGTGGCGGGTGATCGAATTTACGCGGCTACCCAGGGCGGGGTATCATTCTGTCCTGAACCGGTAGTTCCCCCTACCATAACGGCCCTGATCGCTAGTCCCAATCCGGTACAGGCGGGTCAGCCGGTTCTGTTCACCGCTACAGTGGGTGAGGTGACGGGTAGTTATGCGTATACCCTGGCCAACGGGATCGATACGCCTTTGAGTGGAACAGCCAGCAGCGTGGCCTTCAGCCAACGCTTAACAGCTAACGGCTCAGGCCTTCAGAGTTATTCCTTGACGGTGACCGCCGAGAATGGTACCGCCACGGCCACGACTTCCCTATCCGTGCTAGCTCCCAGCAGCGGGCTCACTATCACCGGGCTGCGCACTAACCGAAACCAGGTACCGGCTGGCCAGTCGGTCGAGTTTACGGCCACGCTGACGGGGCTGATCGACAGCGACATCTACAGCTACACGCTTACCAACGGCCTGGAGGATAGACCCCTGACGGGTGACTTTCACGGACCTGACTTCATAGAGAGCGTGACCGCCCAGGGTTCTGGACCACAGACCTACACCCTGACAGTGACCAGTCAAAAGGGTAATGCTTCGGCCACCACGTCAATCGTTGTTATCCCGGAGAACGTGACCCTGATCCGCTTTGCCATTCTGGGCGTGACGCCGGGTGGCTGTGAGACCATCAGCGGAGGTGAGCGCCGGGTACGCTTTACGCCCCAATACGTGGGGACCAATGGCGAGCCTATTAGCTTCTCCGTGGTCAACGAGCTGGCCCCTACTACAGCGCCTGGTCCCTACAGCTTACGACTCTACACCGATAACCCCATCATTACCCTGGTAGCTAGTCAGGGGGGCCGGGGTGAGGTCCGCTTTGTCTACAACTGGCTGGCCGCCTGCCAGGGTGCACCCACTCCGCCCCAGGCCCCCGTCAGTGCCGGCATCCCCAGCCAGACATTGCGCCAGGGCCAGACCTACCAGCTGGTGCTAACCGACTACGTCACCGACCCCGATGGTCAGACGCCCCAGTTTACGGTCCAGGGCTTGCCCGCCGGGTTAAGTCTCAACGAGAGCTTAATCAGTGGTACGCCCTCAAACACAGGCACCTACCCGGTGAGCCTCACAGCCACCGATCCGGGCGGACTATCCATCGTTGTAGGCTTTACCCTAACGGTGGTCTCTCCATCGGGTACTACCCCCACCTTCAGCATTGATGGGGTGTCGCCGGTAAGCTGCGTGCTGGTGGATTCGGTCAAGCAGGGCTACCGGGTCAGCTTTACTCCCCAGTACGGGGGCCTGACGGGGCAACCGATCAGCTTCTCGGTGGTCAATGAGTTGTCACCCACCACCACGGCGGGACCTTATACGCTACGGCTATACGCCGACAACCCCGTTATCATGCTGAAGGCTACCCAGGCCGGCAGTCCGGGCGAGGCTAGTTTCAGTTACAACTGGCGAGCGGCCTGCGGAGTAGAACCGCCCAATCCGGGCTCATTCGGTATCATCGGGGCAACCACAGTCAGCTGTGAATCCGTCGGTAGCGGTCAGCGCAAACTTACCTTCAGCCCCCAGTATGCGGGCCGGGACGGTTCACCGATCAGCTTTTCGGTGGTCAATGAGCTGATGGCGACCCCGAGTCCGGGGCCGTACAGCCTGAACCTCTACACGGACAATCCCACCATCACCCTCAGCGCTCAGCAGGGGGCGACGGTGGCTACCTACCGCTACAACTGGCTGGCGGCTTGCCCGGCGCAGCCCGGTGGGCGGCTCGGAACGGGAGACGACTATGCATCGGGACTCCACGTCAGGGTACTAGGCAACCCCATCGGCGGGAATGAACTGGTGACTGAAGTTACCGGAGCGGAAGGCCTACCCTTGCAGTATGAATTGATCGACTCGCGGGGTCGAGTCTTACAACGGCATCAGGTTGATCAGGCGGGCCGGGTGGAGCGACAGCACCTGCCAATTGGCAACCAACCGGCGGGTCTGTTACTGCTGCGGGTGAGTGCCCCGACGCAGAGCCAGACGATTAAATTGGTTAAAGAAAACTAAGTATGTAGAAAAAGATTGTAACAACCTTTTTGCCAGTCAACTACTGACGAGCGACCGACAGATTGATTTTACCACTGGTGGCCGCTCGTCAGTAAGTTTCCAAGGCTAAGGCTGCCACTTTTTTACACAAGCCATAGGCACCCTTTGTGGGTAGCTATACGGAACCAACTCGATTTAACAATTCAAGCCCAAAACGTTATGTTTTCACCGAAAAGTCTGACTAACCGCCGACAATTTCTGGAACGCACGGCCCTAGGTGCCGGCAGTGTACTTTTTCTACCCGGGCTATTAGCCAGCTGCACCGACCACCGAATTCCCGATCCGGGTGTACCTGCCGTCGTTCCGCCTGTTGTCGGATCCGACGCAATCGACTGGAATGATGACGCGAAAGCAGTCGTCGTCGCCGGGCTTGGCCTAATACCCGGAGCCGGTAGCATCCTTTCCGGTTTGATTGCTATCTTTTGGCCCGGCACTGACGTCTGGTCTCAAGTGAAAGATCGGGTAGAAGCATTCGTAAACCAAAAAATCGCTGATCTGGTCTACCAGCAGGCACAGGATGATCTGAAGGGCCTACATAACTTGCTGACCCGTTATCTGAACGAACTCAAACACTATAATGATTCTGTCACGGCCTACCAGAAGGATTCAACCAAACCCGTACCAGATCCAACTGACCTTAGAACGCAATGGTTGAGAACGATAGATTTGTTTACTGTGGCAATTCCCCATTTTCAGTCGACAGGCTATGAAGTAGTCTTACTGGGCCTGTTTGCGCAGCTTGCCAACATGTACCTGGCTTTATTACGCGAGGGGGTAGTCAATGGGAAAAGCTGGGGAAGGAGCGATGGTGATCACCAACAGGATATCACAGACCTAAAAAAATGTATCAGCGATTTTCTCAACTACACCCTGACCACGTATACGAACCACTTAAGCACGCTGGCTCAAACTATCCCCAAAGACCAGCCCAACGAGCCTTTTGCAACACTCAATCGGTTTAACCGCGAGATAACGCTGACGGCACTCGACTACATGAATATCTGGCCTTACTATGACGTCACAAAATTCCCTAAAGGAGGGAAGGTATCATTGCTTCGCGAACTGTACTCGGACCCGTTGGGTGATAACACGAACAGCGGACCCATCAATTTAGTGTTTCCTTCGCCAACACAGAGTCCTATACAACTAACCATCTGGGGAACCCCTGGTCTACAGAATTATCCACAGGCGAGTAGGATTAATGCGATTCAGTTAACCTATCCGGCTGGAAGCGGACCCGGCGGTGTTACGACGACACCCCGAATGGGTTTCCAGGGAAATATGGATGGTTTCGGACACGAGGTTACGTCTAATGCCCCTAATGGTGGGCGACTCGACATAGCACCCAATAACCCGATAGTCAGTGCCACTACCTCATACTACGAAGCCAAACAATTATATGGCGGAGGCCAGTACTATATACAATCGATGCAGTTTGTATTTCGTGACAGATCATTTTCACCCGTGATAGGTGGCGTTACTAACAACGAAAACGACCCGCATCGCAAATGGCAAACGGTGTTTCTTACTGACCATTTCATTTCGAGAATACACGTCAACGGGGCGGGTGACAAACAGTACGGGGCAGACTGTGTTGTTTATGGCTTGAAATACCTGACCGGAGGGCCGTCAGTAAGCGCACGTGCGCTCGGGATTCTCTACGTAACAAGCCCGCAGGAACTGTCAGGGGCTGATCTTGCCCAGGCTTCCTCGGCATATAGCCTCTCGGATGCGCTGATTACCGACAACCTGAAAGCGGCTCGCCAGGCATACTGGGTCGCTATTGAAGCGCGCGCTGCAGCACTCAAATAGAGTCACTTTAGCTAGCCTAATGCCGGGGCGCTACGGAATGCAGTGTTAGTGTAGCTGGTAAGCAGCTCCCTCTGCACGCGAGAGGAAAGTTGATAAACGATGGGTCAATGGCCCTCAAAGCAACGGAAAACCCGGACGTAACTTCTCCGCTCTCGTCGCTGGCCTGTAGTAATCTGTACTGCTCTGTTTTAGGGAGAGTCTGCCTTTTGTCAGAATCTCCCTAAAATGAGGATACCCGAATCGGTTAAGGGCTCAGGTGATCCCGTAGGCAGGGGTTACGGATGGCCACCCGGCGAGCTATTCAAACCTGAATAACTCCCTTTAACGACATTTCTATAATCACTCCGCGAATGGATATTCCCCTTGAGGAGCCGGTGTTGACCCGCTCGCTTCACCCATCGCTGGTTTGGCTAATGGCCATCACCTGCGGATTGACGGCGGCCAACCTGTACTACAATCAACCCTTGCTGGTCACCATCGGCCGGAGCTTTCAGGTCTCCGACCACTGGGCCAGCCTACTGGCCACGGCTCCCCAAGTAGGATATACGCTGGGCATGCTCCTGCTGGTGCCCCTGGGCGATCGGCTGGAGCGCAAACGACTGATCGTGGGGTTGTCACTGGGAGCGGTGGCCTGCCTGATCCTGTCGGCCACGGCCCCTAGTTATGGCGTACTGCTGGGTGTAAGCGTGTTGCTGGGCGGATGTTCGGCGGTACCGCAGTTAGTGTTGCCGATGGCGGTCCAGCTCACCCATCCCGCCGAACGGGGCCGCATCATTGGCCGGATCATGAGCGGATTGCTGCTGGGTATTCTTCTGTCCCGAACAGTGAGTGGTTACCTGGGTGCTCAGCTGGGCTGGCGTACGGTATACGCCGGAGCCGCCGGTGTCGGGCTGGTGCTGACCGGTCTGCTGAGCTGGAAACTGCCGACTAATCCGCCCGCCTTCCTGGGCAGTTATGCCGCGCTGATGCGCTCGCTGGCCGTCCTCGTTCGGGAGCTGCCCCTCCTTCGCCGTTCGGCCCTGGTGGGGGGAAGCATTTTCGGGGCCTTCAGCGTTTTCTGGACCACATTGGTGTTCTACCTGGAGAGCCCGGCTTACCAGTACGGTAGTGCCGTAGCCGGTTCGTTTGGCTTGGTGGGGGCGTTAGGGGCACTAGTGGCCCCCCTGGCGGGTACCTGGGTAGACAAATACGGGTCCGATAAGGTGATTACCTTCGGCATCGGTTTGACGCTGCTCGCCTATCTGGTACTGGGTTGCGCCGGGTCTTTGCTGGCTGGCCTGATCGTGGGGGTTATCCTGCTCGACAGTGGGGTACAAGCCGCCCATGTAGCCAATCAAACACTCATTTTTTCACTGCGTCCTGAAGCACGCAGCCGGCTCAATACGGTATACATGACGGGCTATTTTGCCGGGGGCTCGGTGGGCTCAGTTTTGGGCGGTCTGGCCTGGACGCATGGTGGCTGGACCGGTGTGTGTGCCGTTGGCGCATCCTGTCTGATACTGGCACTGGTCCTGCACCGGTCCCTGGGCAACCAGACCAGGATTTAGTGATTTTGGTGACCGTCGGTATACGATTTGCCAGCAGCAGGATGGCCGGCGTACTAACGGTGTTATCGGGCTGAGGTGCCAATGGAATAGCTGGTTGATGGTCGCCGACGGCTCTACCGCACCGATCTTACGAGTTTACCACTAGTTCATTCTGCGCATGATTCCGGCTATACAACAATAAGCACTTGTGTCATTTTCTCACTCCCAAATGGGCCACCCTGCTAGTGGGAAACCTTTCACCAACGACGAAGCCTGTATATCACAGGTCCTCGGCCCCGTGCTGTTTTGTCTGCCCGACGGTGAGGTAAGCTAATGCCCATTTTGCGACATACTTCGGCTACGGCTACTCCAGTCTCAGATTGTTTGAGAGCAAAGACGATGGCTCGGGCCACCCCGTTGCGCTTCGGTGAACTTCGTTTTCTTTATGACGATTTGTTTGATTTAAGTTAATCCAAATCGCCCGGTTTTCTCTAGTTTATATTGGAACACTTTTCTGGGGGACGTCACTATCTCCATCTTTTCGACCAGTTTCTGTTTTTTCGCCAGCGTTGTCATACTCCTCCTGTTTTTTACAAAAAAACACAGTTTCCGGTAGTTCTCCACGTCGGTGGTCGGGCCGCTGTGTTGCCGCGTAAATGCTGCTACGTTTGCGCTTTCCAGAATGTTTGGCCCGAAACTTCATTCTAACTAAATTCTAAGGTTTTATTAAGTTCTGTCTAAGTCGACCGGTGTTAGTTAAGTAACAAGCAGGCCGTAACAGGCTGTCTATTCTCAACGGCAGGTAACAGCGCGCGGTTGATCTAGTGCGGGCCGAATTGGTACTATAACGATTACAACTATGACTACCGAACAACACAAAGAATACGAAACAACCCTTCCAAAGCCCAGTTCCAGACTGGTGCTTGTCCTTTATGGCGTACTCGCTCTATTCGTACTAGGCACAGGGTATTTACTGTATAAGAATACCCAATTGACCAAAGAATATACCCAGGGGCGCGAAACCCTGCGCAGTGCTATCCAGACAAATCAACGATCTATTGACCGCCAGCAACTGACGTTCGGCATGAAAACGTTTGTCTGGGCGGTACGTAACGCCCTGTTGCAGAATAAGCCGGGCGAAGTCAACGAATACTTTAACACGCTGGTTAAAGACAAAGGTGTTCAGGAAGTCCTGCTGGTTGACCCTGCTGGGAAAGTAATAATCTCAACCAATAAGAAAAACCAGGGAATTGGTTTCGCCAGCCGTTTTCCAACCTATTTGCTTCAGCAACAGGACGTTTATTTTAACGAAAAAAAACCGTATGAGCTGTCGGCGCCCGTTACCGGTCCTAACAAACGTTTAGGAACCCTGGTTATGTTCTACAAACCCACACCAATTCTTGCGGACTAATCACTAAGGTTTCCTCTACCTACGTGCTCATTGATATACGCTTCCCATCCAAATTGTAAACGGCTCTTCTAACCTATTTTTTACTGACCAGCCTTATGGAAACAGAAGCGCATTCATCCAAAACGAATAAGGCCCTCCTGCTACTTGGTCTGCTTCTACTAGCCGTTGGTGGCGTTTATTATTGGAGTCAGTCGCGCCAGCCCGAGGGTACCGGCGATCATACTAAACGGCTGGCTGACTCGTCGCAAACGGACAAAACGCAGGGAAACGATCAATTAGATGAACTACGTAGTCAACTTGAGATTGCCAAGCAGGAAAACGCTTCGTTAAATGATCAACTCAATGGGTTGAATGAATTATTAGCACGAACTTATGATCGGCTTGGCACTTTAGAAGGCACCCGCATTGATCGAATGTTTCCAGCCATACCGAAAAACATTGAGGTTGACCCAGGACAACTCCGCGACAGTTTATCGAACCAACTGGCCCTCATGCGTGGAAAAGCTGATCAGTTGAGTACCGTCGATCAACAGAATAGAGAATTGCAGCAGGCTCTCAACCAACGGGACGCTAAACTGAAAACGATGGTATCTACCTCAGCGGTTACGGGGGATGCCTTCCAGGTAAGTCTCCTGAAATCAAACCAAAAAGTAACAGCGAAAGCCAAAAAAGTAGACGCACTGAATCTTTCGTTCACGGTGCCGGCCGAACGACGTCTGGAGGGAACGAAAGACGTTTACTTAAGTCTGGTCCATGAGTCGGGCCGATCACCGGCGAGGCCGTTGCCATCCGTCACTATCACGCTGCCCTCCGGCAACATAATGATACCCGTCGATGCTAGACAAACCGTTACGTTCAACGGAACGAAACAGCAAATAAATTTTAGGTTTCATCCAGCGGTGAAACTTGAGCCGGGCACCTACCGGGCGTCCGTGTATATAAACGATGCCTATCTGGGATCAGTAACGGTTCAGTTACGGGACAGTTTCTGGTTTTTTTAGGAAAACATTAACGAGAGGTAGTATGGATACCACTACAGTTGTTCTGCCCGCCAGACTTTAGACTATTTTGATAGAATTAGATTAGCTAAGTACTCATGTATAAATTCATTAGGTTCCTTCGTCAGCAGGAAAAAAAACCTTAATGAATTTTAGCTGATCTACTTTCCAACCAATGGAATACTTTTTTTTAAACACGACGTTATGCTTTTACTCTGGAGTTTTTTCCAGCCGCCCCGGGTCAATGAACCACCTTTTACCATCAATGACGGTCTGATCTTATTCTGGAACACTGTTCGCGACTTTATGAAGGGAATCATTGAACGACTCCCCTATCTTATCGTCGGCGCGGTGGTCTTTCTGCTGTTCTGGCTGCTGGCAAAAGCCGTTCAGAAAGTGATTAACAAAGTAGCCGTTCAGAGCCACTCCATAGATGAAACGCTGGCCAGCCTGGTAAGCCGCATCGTCAGTACGCTTATTACCATCATTGGCTTTCTGGCTACCTGCGTGGTTGTCTTTCCGTCGTTCAAGCCCGGCGATATCATTGCGGGGCTGGGTATTACGTCGGTGGCCATCGGGTTTGCCTTCAAAGATATTCTCCAGAATTTCTTTGCCGGTATCCTTATTCTGTGGCGTCGGCCCTTCAAAGTAGGCGACCAGATTCGGGTCAACAATTTTGAAGGCACCGTTGAGAATATCAATATGCGTTCCACCCGGCTCAAAACCTACGATGGCGAGCGGGCCATTCTGCCGAACGGTGACGTTTATACCAGTTCCGTGCTGGTCCGAACGGCTTATCATAAACGCCGGTTAAAATTTGTGGTAGGCATTGGCTATTCGGATTCCATTGAAGAAGCCCGCAGCGTCATTCACGACGTACTGAATGGCATCGAGGGCGTCCTGAAAGATCCGGCTCCCTGGGTATACGTAACCGAACTGGCGGGTTCATCGGTGAACCTGACGATTTTCTTCTGGGTCGAATCTCAACAGGCCAATGCCTTGAAAGTGAGCGATCAGGTGGTGACGGGTATCAAACTGGCCCTCGACAAAGCCAGTATCGACATGCCCTTTCCGCACACGGTGGTCTTGCTGGAAAAACAATCCAACGCCGATGGTCCGGCCATCTTATCACGTCCGGCGGCTAAAGCGAAAGCCGTTTCTTCTTTAAACGGTCAGAACATATGACTGATGTAACATCAACCCTACACGACGGAATATTCAAGGGATGGGAAAGCATCAGACGCGTCGTATTTGTGGGGATAATAGCCTACATTGACCTACTGTTTTTTCTGCGGATTTCAGGAAAACGGACCCTATCGAAAATGAATGCCCGCGTAGGTGGTCCGATTTGATCTGGTGATAACGGCGACACTTGATGGCACCTTTTCGACCAGTATTATCTCTCGCCAGACGGGCTTAACCGACAGATTAACGGCACTGGCGCTGCTGGTTGCTCTACAGTATAGCGTTGCCTGGCTATCCATCCGCTGACCCTGGTTTCAGTGCATGATCAAAAGTGAATCCACCCTGCTGTTTCACAACGGGAATTATCTCTGGCAGGCGATGCGCCAGCCCTCATAATGTTCAGCCGCTCGCTACAGATCGAAATCAGGTATAATACATAAACTTTTATCAATGGAACATAGATCTTCTTTTTCGCGCCGGGTGGCTACGGCGGCCTTCATTACGTTGCTGATAGCGGCCCTGTTCTGGCTGATTGGCTACGCAGCCAGCTTTTTCTTTCTGGTATTTGGCGGGATTACGTTCGCGGTAGTTATCAGTGCCATGGCGCATTTTATCCAGCACAAAACACCATTGTCATATGGGCCATCGGTGGCTATCGTCCTACTCCTGCTTGTCGGCCTGATCGGAGGTACCATCTGGGGGTTGGCACCAACCGTCAGCCAACAGGCCAATGACCTGGCCAAATCGATACCAAAATCGGTCGATCAATTAAAAATGACGTTACAGAAAACCGAGTGGGGAAAGAACTTGCTGGATGGCATTCCAGAAAACCCAAGCGATCTGCTCTCCTCAGGTGTACCAGGCAAAGGGGTTTTTTCGGAACTAACGGGTATTTTTTCGGGTACGCTGGGCGGCCTGGTCAACGTACTGATTGTGATCATCACAGGAATTTACCTGGCATTTAATCCCGGTAATTATCGAAGGGGGTTCGTACGGTTGTTCAACCCATCTTACCGGAATCGGCTGCTCGACGTAATGGATACCTGTTACTCGACGCTGAAGAACTGGTTTATCAGTCGGACTATTACCATGACGGTGGTGGGCGTAGTAACTGGAATCGGACTGGCGCTGCTGGGCGTTCCGTTCGCCATTGTCTTGGGTATTATTGCCGGGGTGTTGAACTTCATTCCAAACCTGGGTCCATATATTGCGCTGGCTCCGGCCCTGCTGGTTGCCTTACCGCAGGGCACCGAGTACCTAGTGTACGTTTTCGCCCTATACATGGGCGTGCAGTCGCTGGAAGGCTACGTATTGACACCCTTACTGGATAAAAAATTTGTATCGCTGCCCCCCGCGCTACTGTTATTCGGGCAGGTCCTAATGGGCATTCTGGTAGGTTTGGTCGGCGTCCTGTTTGCGTCCCCGCTGATTGCTGTTCTGATGATTATCGTGGAGGAATTATACGTCAAAGACCGGTTGGAACAGAAAACCTAACGCATTTTTAGTTAAACCAATCTCTAATAAAAAGCTCAACAAGATGAAAACGATTAAACACATCACCCTAAGTCTGGTTATCGCGATTGCCCTCAATGCCTGCACACCTAAAATGGCTTTTACATCCTCGTCCGTAGTTCCCGCAGCGAGTGGAACCATCAATGTAAAAAAAGACAAAAACGAGAATTACACCCTGAAAGTGAACGTACATAATCTGGCGGAATCTAAAAACCTGACACCATCGAAGGGCAGTTATTTGGTTTGGATGAAGCAGAATGACCGGTCGGTTAAGAAACTGGGGCAGTTAAACCCTTCCGGCAAAACCCTCACGGCATCCTTAAGCGCAACGGCGGTTGCCAAACCTCAGGAGGTTTTCATCACCGCTGAAGATAACGCTGAGATTCTGTATCCGGCGGGTCAAACGGTACTAACGACCGAAAAATAATAGAGTGACTACGTTAAATTTTTTAATTTATAAAACCCTATGGAAAGCAAAGACAGAGAAGACATCATCCGGGCCAAACAGGCCATTTCACCGAATGGACTGGAAAATCAGTCGGCCGAAGGACACAGTGACGTAGGCAGTGAACAACCCGCCAGCGATTTGCCTGACGAGAAACTGCCCAATGATGATTTGAACGAGAAATACACCGATGGCCCTGACAAGCCGGGCGAAAACGTTCGGATAATGAATCCCAACCGGAACCCGAACGATAAGCCGGACATCGACGAACCTGCCTACGATTGAATGTAACCCAGGTAATACGATAAACCAATAAGAATCAAAACGGTGGCTTACTATTCTGGATAAGCTGCCGTTTTGCAGTTTTGAGAATACTTCCAGTAATGTTACGTACTTGCATGCTACAGATCAGAGTTGACAGTTATTAGAACTGTTTACGAATAACTCTACCGCTCCCCTACTCAAAATCGTTCAATTAACTGCCCGCTATTCTAGTTTTCTGAACAGCCTAACTTGCGATAAACTAGCTAGCTATATTCAATTTGAAACTAAAGAAAATTAGTCCATGGAAACCTCGACTTCCCACTCGGGCCAAGGCAAGCTACAATTACTCGTACATGTTGCATAAACTCATTGCCACGATGAGAATAAGCAGTTGATTAGTGAGACGGCAATTTGAGACTGCTAATAATGTCCGGGTAGAACTTCTGGGAGGGAGACATGCTGTTGGGGAAAAACGGGCATTTAATGGAACAGCCTCCTACTTGACCTGCTTGGCCCAATCCAGTAGCGCAGGATATAAGTTGGCCATCGGCTCGCTCGGCTTGAGCAAGCTATAGAGTTCGCTCAATTTTTGCATAAACTCAGCGAACCGAATATAGTGGCGGTGTTCCACCATCAGTTTTATCCGCTGTTCCACTACATAGGCCGCAGTTTTTGTATCATACTGATCCTTGATATAGAGACAAAACAAGGCATGAGTCATGTATTCATTGAACACCGCCTGAGGACTACAGTAGTCCTCAGTATCCCCACCGGTTTGGGTCCACACTGACCGATTTACAAAGATAGAATCTACACTTTTTTTAAAGCGAGAAGTCGTTGGATTAACATAATTGTGGTCTATTTCCGTAAACACGACCCCCGACGCTAAGCCCTGTTGCTTAGGAAAAGTTAGGTCGCTCCGAGTCGTATAAGCGGTCGGACTGTTAATAAACATAACGGCTTCCCGATAAAGCTTGCCCTGAATATAACGCGCGTATTGCTGAGTACTGTGCGAACCACCGATCAGGGGCGAAAAGACAATCCGATAACAGCTGAACCGTTGCGGAAAACGAGCTTCCAGCCAAGTCCACATCTTGCGAACGGGCATCAACTTTCGCTCCTGCACGATCAATTGCTGATAAATGGGCCGTTGGCGTTGATAAAAGGCGCGGTAGCCTGATTTCTTGGCAAAATCTTCTATTTGCGGGGCTAACTGGCGAAAAAGGCTGTTGAAAGTCTCCCAATCCGGTCCGGTTACATAGTAGTGTGGCCCTGTCCACATCAGCTTGTCGTGTTCGAAATGATAGGCATAACTGTTTTCCCGAAAGTCGTAGTAGTTGGCGTAAGTATCAGCCAGTTGGTTGATACTTACGAACACAGGATGATTCAGAAAGGGTTTAAAATGGGTAATTACCTGTTGATAGTAAAGGCCTGACCTGGGTAAGCTCGCGTTTTGTTTACCGTGTTCCGATAGCAGCCAAAGGATATTAGCTAATTCATAGACTTCAGGAATGGCAAATTCATCCTGGTCGGTATGGCTGTGGACATAGCTATCCGAAAACTGACCAGGAACTCCGTTGAATCGCAGGCGATAGGTAGCCCTGCCAGTGGGTAATTCTAACGGAATATATATATGCTGATCAAAGGGACTATTAGTATAGTTGAATCGGACGCTATCTCGGCCCGTCAGGAGTATAGCATAAGCCCCCGGATAGCCGTCGTTACCTAAGTCAACGGTATCTCCCACCAGTGCAGTGAGTGGAAAGGGCCTGGTTGAACCGGAGGAAAGAACCGCAAATTGGGTGCTGTCGAGCTTCAAGCTTCGGGGGTAAGACTGTGTTTGAGGTTTCTGTGATGGAATCAACTGTCCGAATGCACATGAGGTAACAAAGACGAGAACAGCGACTAATGTTTTGATCACGACTATCTTACTAATCATACCTGTCCTGTATTTGATGACGCGAAGGTTACTATCTATTGAACCGTTTTGTCAGTCAAAATACAAAAGGGTGGCTGAACCAACGGTTCGTCAGATTTATAATTTAACGGCCGCTGCCCGGTCTTAAAATATCGCTCGCATAATATAAGTTCAAGACAGGTTTCAAATCATTCAATCCAGGTTACTACCTGGCAACCGATTCGCCCTAAAACCGGCCATAAGCGCATCCGATTAATTCGACCAACTCCTGGCCGAGAACCCCTACTATACCACTCGCTAGATACTCCCCTCCACGACACGGATTGTACTACCGAGCAAAGTAAAGTTAATCAGTAAAGCAGCGATTGAGCCACTTCCTACTGACAAGCTGTGCCCCAGCCGTCCATCAGGTGCCTTACAGGAGAAATCAGGTATCAACCGCTTTGCAGTACTGAACGAATTACGCAACCATGAAACTTTCCGTGTTTGGTAGTCTCTGGATAATCTGCCTGGGAGCCGCTTTAGTACCAAGCAAACAGGAGCCATCTCCCCAAAAGCTTACCCTCAACAAACCCCTTATCCTGGAGAAGGATAAACCCGTCTACATGCTGACTTATTTCCGGCAACGGTATCCGACCCGGATTGAAATTGATGCTAAAGGAAACACTGTTGAGGTACCGCTGCCTAACCCGATGTTAATTAATAAGCTGCACATTGCCTTGTCCACCGATGGCAGGCATTGGACACCCTTAAACGACAACAAACCGGTATGGGACCAACATGTTCGGGATCCTTTTGTGCGCAAAGGACCCGACGGGATTTGGCGACTCTTGTCAACGGGTGGAGGCACGGGCAACAACCGGCAGGAAGTCGGGCCCAGCTGCCTTTACATTACCTCCAGAGACTTAATTCATTGGCAGCTTGAAGGGCCTTTGTCGCTCATGAAGGATGTGCGCAATGACTCAGGCACCTTGGCCCGAAATATCTGGGCACCCGAATGGTACTATGACCAAAAAACCGGTGAGTATTTGCTGGTCTGGTCTTCCTCTTTTGAGGATGCGGGCTGGAAACAAAGTCGACTTTGGTCCTGTCGAACCCGGGATTGGAAAACCTTCACTCCGGCCAGGGTATTTTTTCATCCACCCTATTCGGTGATCGATGGTACCTTGCTACAGGCCAAAGGAACCTATTATTTGTTTCATAAGGAAGAGGAGTTTGGGGTCAAAACAGGGGAACGAAGGGCTATCCGGGTAGCTACGTCAAAAAGCCTTGGAGGTCCTTATAATCTTGTACAAGGCTCATTAAATAAGGGCCAAATTGTTCCTGTCATTACGGAAGGACCGACGGTCATCAAGGACCCTCTCAAACCCGGTTGGCTCTTGTTATATGATTATTGTATGACGGACCGTTTTGGGGCTTCTTACTCGGCTGATTTACGTCACTGGACCGTGGAAAAAGACGTAGCTTTCCCTGCTGAAGCCCGGCATGGTTGTATTTCGCTCTTAACGGCCCAAGAAGCACAAACTTTACACGCAACATTTGGCAACACACACTGAGTGGATTACTAGCTGTAAAGCCTACGATTGGTTGAGGTTCATGTTGTATTCTCTTTCACCAAAACTGGTGTATAATTGGAGGTATCGACGTTTCAATAGACATAGATTATCTGAGTAACCAACAGAGTTGATCGTCTTATAAATAGCTCCTGCCCGACACGAATCTAGATTTGCTTATCTATAAATTCGGGCGTTTTTCTGTACCATTCGAGAGCTTACAACAGACCGATAAAGACGGCCAAGTGGATTGTTAGTCTAGCTATACTTTCAGGGTACACGGGTCATAGCCTCTTTCTTGTTTTTAAATTCATGGAACTTCAGGAAGCCAATGGTTATCGCTAAAAAAATAAGCAATGTGGGCAAGCTTGGCGGGTTTACATTGACAAGGGCGTGTGCCAGGGCTACAATCAGCCACGATTTTGTTTTTCGGTAAAACTCGGCTAGCCCTGCACTCCCTGCCACTATCATGCCTATGAACCGTAACGGATTGGCCAGCGTCAGTCGATTAGGAAATGAGTAGTGCCAGACAAACCAAAGCACGGCACTTAGTAGAACAATCGTTAAAAACGAATACTTACTCAGTTCGTTGCCTAAGAAAACGCGCCACCCCAATTCTTCCAGAAGAGCATAGAAAAGCGCATACAGGGTCCAGAAAATGATCAGACAATAATTAGTCTTGCCGGCTAGGATATTGGCAAGGAGTGTACCAACAAGAAATAGTCCAAGTCCAATAAACTCCATTTGTCTAACCCAACCCGTTTTACTAAAGAGTCGCAGTCGCAAGGGTGTTTTAGACCAATAGCTGACTAGTATGGCCGATAAGAAAGGTCCGAATCCAACCGTAAAAATCCATTTAATTCCAGGTGAAGCCAGAAGATTGGGCAGTAAATGAAAGCCATAGGAAATCCCAAAGGCCAAAACAAAGTAGCGGGTGAGTTTTAGGGCGACTGCCTTATCGAAGATGAATTGAGTGGTTCCCATCATGGATCGTTTTTATCTTGCCTACGTTTTTCCTGTTGTCTCTTAGCCTTATGATCGTAGGGCTAATTATCCGTTAGCCGGGTTTTTCGTGACCATTGGTTAGGACAAACATGGCTGGTGTTTTCAGCCAACGCAAGGGGGTGGGACACTCGGCAAAGGGAACGGGACAAACAGGCTGTTTGTGGGCTATTGGGGACAATTAGGGATGAATAGGAAAGCGGCTGAGTGCCTTCAGGCGGGCATCGAACGCGCTCAGGAGGCTGCGCGAAACCGGTATCGTCTCCTTCACCCCCCTCGAGCGGAAGCTGATAGCCACGGGCGTTGCCATCGGCATGAACCACCGTCGACAAATTCACCACAAACGCCCGGTGGCAGCGGAAAAACTGCGGGTGTTGACCAAGTGCGGATTCTATGCCTTTCAGCGTCGAACGCAGTACCGTCGTCTAGCCAATGCACCTGTATGTAGTTGTCCACCGACTCGACGTAGCATAGCTGATTGGGCAACAGACTCAGCCGCTCCCGCCCGTTCTCCGACGTTAACTGCACGATCGGTTGTGGCAACATAGTACCAGGCAACGGGTTGGGCTGGTCATCTGGAGAAGTTGGATGTCGGTCGAGTTGCTGATTGAGCACCTGCGCCTGCGCCAGATGGCGTTTCCGGCGCCGTTGTTCGGCAACAAACACCCCCAGCATAATTGGGAATAAGCCAATACTGGTCACGATCGGGTACATTTTACCGAACCAGGGGCGAGCCATGCCTAAACCTTCCAGCATCGACTCATTGCTGCTAGTGATAAGTAGCAAGACCACCAGCGTGTGCAGACCATGCCGCCCTACAGTCCAGCTGTCTTCGTCGTATACAATTGGGAGCAGCCGGGGTAGCACGATATTAGCCAACGACACCGTCGCCACGCACCCCAGCGACAGCCAAACTACAGCGACCAGTCTCTCCCCTCCCCGATAAGCCCCGTTAAGCAGCCCCGCCAGCAAAAACACGTATAGCCCCGACTGCAAGGCTAGCCGAAACTGCGTTCGGGCATCGAAATTTTCGGCTAGTGGTTGGTTCAGCAACGAGCGGAGTGAGGGGAGCATAGGGGCAAAAAATAGGGCTAAAAACCCGTATCCCTGTGTAGAATTGGTTCCAACCAACCAAAGAGGCAGGGCCGCTAGCGGTTGTTGTAACAGACTATACAGGTAAGAAGTATCAACAAGCTATCGTCTCCTAAAACGCTGGTTTGATTTAGGCCGAGAATAAATACAACAGGCCAACTCTAACACATCATGTTAAAGCTGGCCTGTTGTATTCATTGGTGATCCCGGACAGGTTCGAACTGTCGACCCATTGATTAAGAGTCAATTGCTCTACCAACTGAGCTACGGAGTCATGTTAGTCTTGGTCTATAATCATTTATACCGGGAATGGGTGCCTTTCTTAGCATGATTAATGCCCTAAATAATGATGTTTGATATATAATGAAATGTAACAGTCTCTTGAAACGCTCCAACTTGAGACGGTGAGGCTATTTGTCGCTAAACAAGATAGTGTTCCCGGGCGGGGGTATTTACTTGGTTGACCGGGATGAGGTCATCTATCGACGCCAAGGGGATTTGATTAATATGGAGGCTTACCGCTACAAACGGAAAATTTCGTAGCGAGGAGTTGGTTGGCGCGGAGTGGCGAGCCAACTCGGTGACGCCCAACATGGATTGTTAGGGACGAACTTGATGCGCGGCGAGCTTAACGGCGGCCAAGAAGTAGGCACCCCACAACCGTCGTTTAACGTCTGTAAAATCAAAAAGCCGAAAATCTCTTCTTGAGCCATCGGTACACCCACAGAAACGGGGT
Organism: Spirosoma agri; assembly: GCF_010747415.1. Lineage (NCBI taxonomy): Bacteria > Pseudomonadati > Bacteroidota > Cytophagia > Cytophagales > Cytophagaceae > Spirosoma > Spirosoma agri. The sequence goes on from NZ_JAAGNZ010000003.1 coordinate 419,852, forward strand.
GTACCGACGTACGCTTAAAACAGGCATATTGAGTACTCCACTCCGTCATAATTCATGACAACCTAGTATGGGGTGTATCTGACTGCTCATCGGTACACCGACAGGTACACCTAATATTACCTGTAACGGTTGTAACGATCCATTTGGCCTCATGAGCCTCCTCGACGAGGTACACCTAGCCCGGTAAACCCCTTCAACTCGCTGGAATCGCGGTACACCCGGTACACCTGTCGTTTAGGGGTAGTGGCTAAAAAAGAACAGTAGGTGAACCGTTACAAGCTTGTGTAACGATGAATCTGGTGTGCTAGGTACACCCGGTACACGGTGTGTACCTGATGGTAATACGAACCAAACAACAACGCAGCTACTGGCTAAGCCTACAGCACAAACAGCGAATGGGCATGTGAGCACCTGAAAGCCTACTACCGACCCAATACAGCACAGGAAGTAGAGCGAATACACGCATTGCCACTCAGGGACAAGTGGCCAACTACGACCTCGATATGACCGCGTACTATTAATCAGTAATACGCCGTAACACCCGGCCTTACCCGCAGCAATTGGCGGGTCGAATGGGCCACTGCTCCCCTTGAACAGGTAATACCGAGGTCGGTATTACCGCTTTTGCCGCGAATTAGAGTGGTTTACCACCAGTACAGGATCAACTTGGTACTACCTCTTGCGGATACGACTAAACGATGTCGTACCAGACACGATGTCGATGCGGGTATTACTTTTTACGCCCGGGTAATACCTCGAGTAATACTCAGGATTACCTGGTATTACCGAAATCTGTTTAGCTATCAAATTAGCCTGAAACTAGTCTTAAAGGCGGTATTACCGAATCTAGATTACCGCCTTTACAGCCAACTGAGCCGGTTTACCGGTACTACCGAGCTGGCGAGGTATTACCGCCAAAAGCGACCGGTAGGCAACACCGACTCAGACCCTGTGCGAGGAAAAGTGTTACCTGAGGTATTACCGGTATTATTGGTGGTATTACCTCGGGTATTACCACGGTAATACCCAAACCGTTTGTAAACATCCATTTGGCCTACTAGTCGGGGTTGTAGAAGTACACCTGTCTCAGTAAACCAGCTCAATTGGCTGGAAAAGCGGTAAACCAGCTACACCGCCCGGCTCCGATATACCCCATAAAAAAGGTCATAAGCGAATCGTTACAAGGTGGTGTAACGAAGAACGTAGTATACCGGGTGTAGCCCAACAACAGCAGAAGTACACCCACGAGGTAAACCGAGGGCATACCGGTACTCGAACAGCACACGGATCGAGGAAGCAACTTGGTGTAGCCGATCAGTCAACGAGTCGAGCCCTTATTGGTTCTCACCAAGTGATCGCAGGACAGGAATGATGGGATCAACTTGGCATTGGTAAGCGGTATATAACGAATTGAGTTAGCCAAAAATTTAACCAATCGTCCAATTAAAGCAGGATATGTTGCTCAACCCGGGCTTTATCAGTTACGCAGCTGCCAAAGAAGCGGTTTAACGAGCAATTGAGAACTACAATCAATTACGGCCGCACCGAAGTTGTGGCTACTATACGCCCGAGCAGGCCCATCGCATGCAGGGTGAAACGGTCAAGAAATGGAGGGTAACGAAACGCCGACAAGCAGCAAAAGTGCAATCGGCGGAGTCAATATCTGCCGCATAAAAATGAATGTAAATCTGTCAAGTAAAATCAGTGTAACACAATCTGACAACCTATTTCAGTGTAAGACAGGTCGCGGTCAGTGACGTTTGTGCCCAGTACGGGGGCGGAATGGAAACCCGGTGAGCTTCTCCGTGGTCAACGAACTGGCGGCTACTCTGAATCCGGTCACCTACTCGCTCACTTCTACACCAACGACGTCGTGATTAGTTTGCGAGCGAGTCCGGATGGTAGTAGTGCCGAGGTAAGCTATGCTTAAAACTTAGTGGCAGCCTGCGATTCGGGCAGCCGGTTGAGTGCTGAGATGGCCGAATCGCTGCGAGTATCGGTGTTGGGCAACCCGGTGGCAGGCAAAACGTTAGCGATTAACATACGGGAAGTTGCCAGTGGTTTTCTGCGGCTGGAAACGCTCGGCGAGCGGGACTACCCTATCGATGAGTTGGGTGTGTGGCAGCTGCATTGCCCGCTGCTGTAGGCTCTCAGGTAAACCCGTATTTCTGGCAGGCTACTTGCTGGGGGCTTAATTGGGCAGAGTAATGCGGCTGGTTACCAATCGGAACGAGCCTGCTTTTATCGGAACGAGCCTGCTTTTATGTACTATGCCAGTTATATTTACGTACTATACCAATTCTATTATTCGCACAAAATGCGTCTTCTTTGTTTATTAATACTGCTTCCCGTTACTCTATTTGCGCAAGTTAAAGGCTGGCAGGAACTGACCATCTCCGATGGGTTGTCGCAGGGCATGATCTTCAGTATCAAACAGGACCAAAAGGGGTTTATCTGGGTAGCTACCAAAGATGGGCTGAACCGCTACGATGGCTATAATTTTACCGTTTTTACCCACGACCCCTATAATAAGTATAGTTTGTCGACCAGTGCGTGTTCGGCCCTGCTGGTGGATAGTCGGGACCGGTTATGGATAGGAACGCTCAATAAGGGTCTGAATCTCTACGATGATCGAACGCACCGGTTTTATCATATCGACATGAGCGACCCGGCTTTGCCCGATGCCGGTAATTATGAGATTATTCTCTTGACCGAAGATCCCGAAGGCAATATCTGGGTGGGCACCAGCCAGAATAAACTCGTTAAAATTACGCTGTCCGGGGCCCTTAAAACCGGTTTTCCTGACAAGGCAAATGCCACACCCCACGTCCAGTTTAGCCGATTCTCGTTTCCGCTCCCCGGGGTAGCCAGCAGCAGCTCCCCGAGCCATATCTTATTTCGTGCCAATGGGCAGGCGGTGGTTAGTGCGGCCAGAGAACTATACACGTTGAACTGGCAGCATCCGCAGCCGACCCGCTATTCGCAGATCAGGCGGTTTGGCTCGTTAGCCACCTTGTTCAAGGCAACCCCAGACGGACAACAACCTGATTACTGGTTTGGATTCAGTGCTGATACGCTCGTTGGCTGGCAGCAGACCAACCGAAAAAGAATTAAGCTACCACCTGCCAAAAACGCCAATCTGTATTTGGATGCCCTTGATCCTCAAACGGTAGCCGTGGCGACGCCCGATTTTTTGTGGCTGATGTCGCCTGCGCAACTCTACGCGCAGGATCAACTGTCAGAACGTAATGCATTTGCCGTCATGCCGCCGAATCTGTATGGCATTACTAAACTGCTCGTTGACAAGACCGGTAATATATGGGTGGGTACGGCGGGCTATGGTCTGCGTAAATTCAGTCCGCGTATCAAACAGTTTCAGACATTCTTGCCCAATACGTCCCTCTCGTACGTAATGCGGGATCGACGGGGACAGATTTATGTGCGGAATCAGTTCGACTATGGCCGGTTAGATCGGTCCGCCAATCGCCGGCTGCCTCTTGGCGGCAACACGAACTTGCCCGCGCATGGTCTGCAATCCTACCTGATGCAGGATCGACAGGGTTTTTTCTGGATGTCTGTCGCTTATGCGGATGCGCAGCGGTACGAACTGGTCAAATTTTCGGAAAACTGGCAACGGCTCAACACCTATTTGCTGCCGCCGGGCACTGCGTTCGGGATTTACGGCAACCAAACCCGGGAAGATAAGGCCGGTCACCTCTGGATTGGGGCCACGAATGGTAATCTCCTGCGGTTCGACCCGGCTAGCGAAACGTTTCGGGTATTTTCCTACCAGTCCTTGCTGCCTAAGCGGGGTGCTGATATTGAAACCTTCTCCCTGTATTTCGATCGGGCCGGGACGGGCTGGATCGGTACCCAGAATGGTCTTATTCGGGCCGATCATCCGCAGACAACCCCCGTGTTCTCGATCTATAAAAATGATGTTGACAATCGCGAAAGCCTGAGCAATGATTTTGTGTCGAGTTGCATCGACGACCCCTATCAACCGGATAAGTACCTTTGGGTAAGTACCAAAGGGGGCGGGCTAGAGCAACTCGATAAACAGACGCGGTCCGGCCGGTTTACGCATTTTACCGAAGCCCGGGGACTGCCCAACAAAGTCGTTTATGGTATCCTGACCGATGAGTTCAAGAACTTCTGGTTGAGTACTAACCGGGGTCTGGCTCAGTTCAACCCAAAGACATTGACTTTTCGTAATTATACAAAAGCTGATGGGTTGCAGGATGACGAATTCAACACGGGCTCGTTCGTTAAAACAGCCTCCGGCGAACTGCTCTTCGGGGGGGTGAACGGGCTGACGGCGTTTCAGCCTAAGGACGTGGTGGCTACCGTCGGACCCGTTGCCCCGGTCCATATCATCGGACTGAAAATCAACAACGAACCGGTTACTGTGGGGCCCCCCGATGGTATTTTGCCGGAAAGCATCGAACAGACCCGACAACTCGATTTGTCGCACACGCAAAATCTGTTGACACTCGAATTTGCGGTCATGGATTATGCTAACTCGGCCAAAAATCAGTACCGCTACCGGCTCGGCGGCATCGACGAACGCTGGGTAGAGGCCGGTACGAACCGATTTGCCAATTACGCCCAACTGCCCGATGGTACGTATACGTTTGAGGTGGAAGGCTCTATTGATGGCGAGAGCTGGAGCAAACCCGTCGCGTTGACCATTCGGATTCATCCGCCATTTTACCGCACCTGGTGGGCCTATCTGGTATATGCCCTTGGGTTGGGCTTCGTTGTCTGGCAGCTTTACCGGTTTCAGACGCAACGACTGCTGCTGGAGCAACAAATCGACTTCGAGCAGCAGGAAGCAACCCGGTTAGCCGAGTTAGACGCGCTGAAAACCCAGTTTTTTACCAATATTTCCCACGAGTTTCGTACTCCGTTGACCCTCATTCTGGGGCCTATCGAACAAGCCGTTAACGATTACGCCCAGGATGCCCGCTTTCCGCTAATCCAGCGTAATGCCAACCGGCTGCTTAGTCTCATCAACCAGCTCCTGGATTTAAGTAAGTTAGAAGCCAACCAGCTTCGGCCCGAACCCGAACCGGGCGACATGGCCGCCTTTTTCCGGACCCTGACCAGTTCGTTCAGTTCGCTGGCCGACAACCGGGCCATCCGGTTCATCGTCACGCAGAATCAACTGGCCTACTGGGCTCGTTTCGACGGCGATCAGGTCGAGAAAATCACCACGAACCTGCTTTCCAACGCCTTTAAGTTTACCACCGACGGCAACGAAGTGCGCCTGAACGTTGCGTATGAGGCCGGTGGGGTAACCCTGCAGGTGACGGATACGGGGATTGGTATTGACACGGCCAATCTGCCCAGGATTTTCGACCGCTTTTATCAGGTAGATAGCCATTCGAACCGGAACTACGAAGGCACGGGTATTGGGCTGGCCCTGGTCAACGAACTGGTGAAAGTCCTGCAGGGTACGATTTCGGTCGATAGCACCGAAGGCATAGGTACGACGTTTACCGTCTATCTGCCGCTGACGATGGTAGACGAACCGATTGCGGCTGAGTCGATCCCACCTTTAGCCCGGCTGCCCCGGGAGGTGCCGCTACCGGAGCCGTCCGTTTCCGCGGGTTTCCCTGACCCTGACCCGAGAGTCACCAACGGGCAGTCGGCAACGGTCTCCGACAATATCCTGCTCATCATCGACGACAATGCCGATATCCGCACCTTTGTCCGCAGTATTTTTGAGCAGGAATACCAGATTGTCGAAGCAGTCGACGGGCAGGATGGACTAGGAAAAGCCACCGCTAGTCTGCCCGATATCATCATCTGTGATCTGATGATGCCCCGGCTCGATGGCTTTGGTTTCTGCAAGGCACTGAAAAACCAGCCCGCTACCAGCCATATTCCGGTGGTGATGCTGACGGCCAAAGCCACCGTCGAAGATCGCATCGGAGGCTTTGAACTGGGGGCGGACGATTACCTGACTAAGCCCTTCAACCGGGCCGAGATTGTAGCCCGGGTGCGGAACTTAGTGCAGCAGCGGCAACGGCTCTATCAGTGGTTCAGCGCGAATGAACAGGCACCAAAGGCAAACGAACCCGTCGGGCAGGAATTCGTATCGGTGTTGCTGACGGTAGAAAAACAGTTTGTTGAGCAGCTGACCGATGTGGTGCATCGGCACATCGACGAACCGGCCTTCGGGGTGGAGGTATTGGCCGAAGCGGTGAACCTGAGTCGCTCGCAACTGCACCGAAAACTCAAAGTGGTGCTTAATACATCGCCGGTCAACTTCATCCGGAAAGTCAGGCTGGCCAGGGCGGCTGAACTTCTGGCGGGGGGGGAAGAGAACGTCTCTCAGGTGGCCTATGCCGTCGGAATCGACAACCTGTCCTATTTTTCCAAGGTATTTCAGGAGCAGTATGGCGTGTTACCTTCTCATTATAAAAGGGCCGAAAAATCAGTCAATAATTCCTAAAATAAGATAAAGAGTTACCAAATTAACCAAAAAAGCCCAGGAAACCGGGCTTTTTTGGTGTCAGTGCGACCTGAGTGGTAAAGAATGCGACATAAGTGGTAAGGAATAAAGGAGCATGGGTGCTACTTGCCGGGGTGATTTCCGGTCGTACTATTTCTCTCCAACTGCTTCTATGCATACATCACTACGTTTCTTTTCAAAAGGGTTCGTGCGGGAAGTTTATCGGTCCGGCCTCTTCCTGATAGTCCTGCTTTACACCAGCCTGCTGGCCCAGGCCCAAGCAATTCGCTACGTGAAGCCGGTGGCCAGCGGTAGTGGCAGTGGTAACTCGTGGGCCAGTGCCTCGGGCGATCTGCAAGCTATGATCGATGCCAGCAGTGCCGGACAGCAGGTGTGGGTTGCGGCCGGGGTGTACAAGCCCACTAGTACCACGACTCGCAATACCAGCTTTGCCATGAAGAACGGGATGGCCATCTACGGGGGCATTGCGGGCAGCGAGATGGTCCTGACTCAGCGCCCAGCCATCAATCCCGTCAGCGGGCAGCCTTCCAGCAGCACCCTCTAGGGTGAGATTGGCAGCACCAGCACCACCAGCGACAACAGTTACCATGTGGTCAGTAACAACGGGGGTGGCATTAATAACACCGCCGTGCTGAATGGCTTTGTCATCACGGGGGGCAATGCCAATGGGAGCAATAATGCTCGCATTGGTGGTGGTACGTCATCGGGTGCAGAGAGCAGTAAGGACATTGGGCTAGAATAGCTTTAATGGAAAGTCATCATTTCTCTCTTATAAATACTTACATACATTGTTATGAAACCAACTCTCTACTTTCTTTTCTTCCTGCTCCTTGTAAGGGCAGGCCCACTAGCTCAAGCGCAGACGGCCATCACCGTCACCAGCACCGCCAACAGCGGCTCCAATACCCTGCGCGCGGCCATCACCACGGCCAATGCCGGTTCAGGTTCGTACCTCATTACGCTACCTGCCAACCAGACCATTAGTCTGACTTCAGCCCTGCCTGAGCTGGCCTTTAGTGGTACCATTACCAGCGGCAGCACGCTTTGCCCCGCTACGGGCGTGGGCGGAACCGCCATTGTCCGCACAGGTGCGTCGAACTTCCGGTTATTAACGTTTGCCGGTAGTGCCAATCGGTTAACCTTGTCAAATCTACAATTACGAAATGGTCGTGACCCGGATGAGATAGGCGGGGCAATTAATAGTAACGTAGCGTCAAATACGCTTATTATCTCAAGCTGCCTAATCAAAAACAACGCAGCCGGTTTGGGTGGCGGAATAGCACTGTTTGAAGGTACTGCAATAATCAATCAAACGTTCTTCGACAATAATACTGGCAATATTGGTTCAACTATGTCCATGTATCAGGGCGCAACGGCTCGCCTTACTACTTGTACTATTCGCAATGATAATATTGGTGATGTAGGGATAGATATTTATGAATCTTCTGTTTTGCTGATTAATAATACAATTACCGGAGGTGCTGCCGCTGGTAATGGTAGTAGCGGTATTCGTCTCAGATGTATCTCCGGGCCTGGTTCCTTATCCGTTATTCATTCGACCTTTACTATGCCTACCGTACGGTGGGGTATAGAAGCCGAGAAAAGTACAAATGCAACATCTCTGTACCTGCAAAACAATGTATTTGGTCCGACAGGCGCCACTTTCTTTGTTTTTGGGGGCACGTCCGGAACACTAAACAGTGTTTCGGGTGGTGGCAATGTGTTTACTGGTAATGCCACAGCCGCCAATATTAGCGGGGCGGGTTTTACGCCGATTTCGTCTGATAAAAATAACGTTGGCACGGCGGGTTTGGGTCTAAGCTCACTTACTACCGGCGACTGCCTGCCAACCATTCCTTTACTACCGGGTAGTGTGGCTATCAATGCGGGTGTCAGCACGACGGTCGCCACCGATGCCCGGGGTGTTGCCCGCGTGGGTGCCCCCGATGCCGGAGCCTTCGAGTCACGGGGTTTTACGCTGGCCCTCACCAGCGGCAACAATCAGTCAACCACAGTCGGTACGGCTTTTACCAATCCGTTGCGGGTAACCGTCAGCAGTAGCAACAGCGAGCCGGTCAACGATGGGGTAGTGACCTACACCGGGCCGGGTTCGGGAGCCAGCATTAATTCAGCATCGTTTACGGCCAGCATTGCCAGTGGCATAGCCGGGGCCAGTGTCACGGCCAATGCTACAACGGGCGGCCCCTATACCATAGCAGCCACAGCCAACGGGGCATCGCCCACGGTCAATTTCAGCCTGACTAACGTCCCCGCGGCACCCACCATTGGGGGCTTCAGCACGCTGGACAACACCGTCTGTGTGGGCAACCCCATCACCTTCACCGCCACGGTGGGCAACGTCACGGGCAGCTATGCT